>NZ_JBYVEB010000083.1:0-14095 GCF_058117085.1 Chryseobacterium sp. CG10_8
GTTCTAAAACATATATTTGATTATTCTTTGTTTCGTGAAAATAAGAAAACAATTGTTAATGGATATTGGTTATCTGAAAATTTAGGAATCGAATGTTGTCCTTATTGTAATAGGAATTATACGAGTTCCCACCAAACATATTATAAAGATGTAAATGAAGAAAGCAAACCAAAATTTGTATTTCCAGAGTTTGATCATTTTTTTCCAAAAGAAAAAAATCCAATTTTAGCATTATCTTTTTACAATCTAATTCCTTCTTGTAATATCTGCAATTCTCATTTCAAAAACGGAAGAGAACCCGAAAAAGTTTTTCATCCGTATAAACAAGTTGGCCATCATTTTTTTTCATTTAAAGGTTTACCAAGTGATATTTCAACACTTTATGGAGCAGGAAAAAATGTAGTTTTGGATTTTGATTTTAATTGTGACGCTGAAACAGAAGAAGAAATTAAAAAATCCATTGATTTTTTTGGAATAAAAGATACATATGAAAAGACACATTCTAATTTGATAGAGGATATCATCTATAAAAGGTTGGCTTTTAGTGACCGATATTTAGCCGAGTTACAAAGCACTTATAAAATTACATTTGAAGAAGCCTACAAAATTTTGTTTGAGGTTTATTTCGAAGATGAAAAGCACCACAAAAGACCATTTAGTAAATTGAAAAAAGATATTTTTAAAAGTTTTTCAAAACATAAAAACTAAATAATCTATGCAAACCACTCGTCTCCAACTGCGACCATTCCAACTTTCCGATGCCATTCATTTCTACGAAATGAACAACGATTGGGATTGTATTAAATTCACAGGTGATGTTGCATTTAAAAATGTGGAAGAAGCCGAAAATTTTCTGAAAAATTATGACCATTACGAAAAATATGGTTTCGGAAGATGGACGGTTTTAGATAAAAATTCAGGTGAATTTTTGGGTTGGTGTGGTTTGAAATATGATGAAACTTTAGACGAATATGATATTGGGTTTCGTTTTTTAAAGAAACATTGGGGAAAAGGTTACGCTACCGAATCTGCTGAATTTTGTTTAAAATTAGGTTTTGAAAAATTCAACATGCCCGAAATTGTAGGTAGAGTAATGCCAGAAAATACGGCTTCTATTAAAGTTCTCGAAAAATTAGGCATGAACTATCAAAAAACCATCCAAAAGAATAACCAACCTTGGTTAATTTACATCAAGAAAAGCCAATGTTAACTTAATGTTACATCAACAATAACACGTAAAATCCTTATTAATAAGGATTTTTTCGTTAATATGCTTGCTGATTCGATATTTATTATTACATTTGTGTTAATCTAATGTTAACTGAATATTAACAAACAAAATTGAATCAAAATGAAAAGTAACAGTATCAAAACAGGCTTGGTGACAGTATTTATCTTCATTCTTTGCGGAATGAGCGGAACTTTAAATGCGCAGAAATTGAAGAACACTGGTACAATTGAAGCGATTCAGTTAACAAAAAAGGATAACTTTTCGGACTTGAAAAAGGTAGTTTACAATAATTTTGACTACGCTCAAGTACAATCCGAACCAGGAACTTACAACTCAACGGTAAAATTCGAATTAAATAATAATGGAAAAATCACCAATGTACATGCAAAAGGTGATTGTCCAAACGTTGACCAAGAATTAGAAAACACAATGGCTTCATTAATGTACAAAATTGATGTTTCCAAACTTGGTAATGATGCACTCAACACGATTTACTCAATGCCAATACAATTGGTATTAGAAGAATAATAAATTAATCATCAGATTTGTGAAGACTGTTTCTATTATTTGAAGCAGTCTTTTTATTTTTGTAAAAACATCATTATGTACGAAATCAGAGAAATGACAGAAAAGGATAGTGCAACTATTTTGGAAATCTACCAACAAGGAATAGCTTCCAAAAATGCCACATTCGAGCAACAAGCACCATCTTGGGAAGTGTGGGACAGCAAGCATCTGTCAGATTCTCGATTTGTTCTAGAAGACGAAAACAATCAAGTTGTAGGTTGGGCTGCCCTACAACCAATAAGCTCCCGAGATTGTTACAAAGGCGTTGCCGAAGTTAGCGTCTATGTTCACCAGCAACATCACAACAAAGGACTGGGGACAATATTGCTTAAAAAAATCATTTTAGATAGTGAGGACCGTGGGTTTTGGACGCTGCAAAGCGGAGTCTTCCCAGAAAACATAGCCTCTATTTCAATTCATCAAAAACAAGGTTTCAGGATTGTAGGAAAACGACACAAAATTGCAAAAATGGACGGAATCTGGAGAGACGTTATCCTAATGGAAAGACGCAGCACTGTGATAGATTGATTAGTCTTAAAACCTATCTAATTTAATTAAATTATCTTCTCTATAACTTCGACCAGAAAACTAAAGCATGAATGCTCTAAGTTTCTCGATATTGTTTTTGTCACTTCCAACAAAAATTTCCTTATCTGTCATGAAAACTGGTCGCTTCAAAAAACTATACTGCTCCATAATCAATTCCTTGAAATCCTCCTCTCCTAGCAATTTTACGTCAATATTTCTTTCTTTAATCTGTTGAGATTTTTTGCTAAAAAGAGACTCATAGGACTTTGTCAAATTATACATTTCATTCAATTCAGATTCAGTAACAGGAGCGAATTTTATCTCACGAAGTTCCCAATCCTTCAAATCAAATTCGGACATTATTCTTTTGCAAGTACTGCAAGTTTTGAGGTAAAACACTTTCTTCATAGGGCAAAAGTATAAATATCTTCGCTCAAAAACGAAGTCTAGAAAGAGAATATCCAGATGTTAAAAACAATTTCCTATTTTCGTTAAAAATTTACGATGGAAAATAAGCCTATTTCTTTTCAATTCATTTCAGAGCCTGGGGATGTTAATTATGGTGGCAACGTACATGGAGGCGCTGTAATGAAATGGATTGACCAAGCTGGTTACGCCTGTGCTTCTACATGGAGCGGAAATTATTCGGTAACCGTCTATGTTGGTGGCATCCGATTTTATTCTTCTATTAAAATTGGTGAAATTGTAAGAGTTGATGCACAAGTAATCTATACTGGTAATACGAGTATGCATATTGCTATCAATGTTTACTCACGAAACATCAAACAAAAAGATTTCGAAAAGAAAACCCATTGTATTATTGTTTTTGTTGCGGTTGACGAAAACGGAAAAACTCTTCCCGTTCCAAAATGGATTCCGACAACCGAGGAGGAAATTAATCTGGAAAAATATGCCATGCATCTGATGGCACTGCGAAAAAACATTGAGGACGAAATGAAGCCTTTTCTGTAAGATTGGGCAACTTTGAGACTATACCTATGCAGAATAGCTACTATAAACCTATTCTTTGAGAAGTTTTTGAATATCTTCAATCAGGATTGCTCTATCAGGGTGATACTTTCCGGTGAGACTAGGTTTTGTTCCTTTTTCATCCTCGAAATTAAGCCCAGAATAATACAAAATGGGCAGTCCATCTTCATCCAATCGACAACGCAGATTACCCTCTTTATCAACCAAAGCTAAAAAACCGCTGTGATTAAGACTCTCGGACTTGTCTTTCTGATCACCAACATAGATATCGAATTCGTTGGCTAATTTCCCTATGTAAGAGCGGTCACCAGTTAAAAAATGCCAATTGGGGTTATTAACACCCAAACTTTGCGCATGCTTTTTCAAAAATTCGGGGGTATCGTTGGTGGGGTCAATACTAATAGAAATAATCCCGAAATCTGAGTTCTTAATTTCTTTTTCAACAAACTTCAAATTAGTATTCATTACAGGACAAATCGTAGGACATCGAGCATAGAAAAACTCAACAACATAGACTTTTCCAAGCATATCTTTGTCCGTAATCATTTTCCTATTCTGATCTGTTAACTTGAAGCTGGGAACTTTCATTACCGTTTGCAGATTATCGTTAAGATATCGCTTGATAAAAAAAAGCGCAATAATTGTCAATGTTGCAATCAAAATCGGAAGCAACCATCTTTTAATCCCTTTCTTTCCCTCCATACTATTGAGAAATTTCGGTGTGTTTTTTAGGATCTTTTAGAAATTCGGATTTGCAACTCGCGCTACAAAAACCATAAACTTTGTTCTGATAAACTGCGGTATCCTTCAAAAAATCTTTGGTCTCCATTTCACAAATGGGATCCTTACTGTTAACAACTTGCACCGTCAATTTTTCTCCAGAACTGGACATTTCATCATGTTCAACCTTTTTGACATCCAAATTTTTCTTGCAAGAAACTGTCAACATAGCCACCGAAATCGAAAGAAAAAATACACTTTTCATAATTAATATTTAATGAAACAAAATTAAGGATTTCGCAACGATTACTTGAGGTAAATGATATTTGAATTCATTAAAAAAACAAAAAAAGTTATTGATACATCCAAAACAAAACTGGCTTTTTTGAAGCTTGCAACATCGGATCTATTTCTTTCATAGCCTCGTTGGAAACTGTTGGACAACCCCATCCTTCGGGAGAGCCTATTGGAAAAACTTCTTCATCAGACATCAATTCCCACGAATGAAAAACGATAAATCGTTTCACCGCATTAGAGTTGGTTGATTCCAGACCATGCATTATATACTTGATATGAATTCCCCAATCGCTGGGACCCCTTGCTCCTATTTTGTATTTCCCAAGTGAAGAAAGATGACTCCCATCCAGATTGCTAAATTTCGGATTATCCTTCGAACCATCACTACTCCAAGACTGCTCTCCACAACCATGCCCTACCAAATATTTCTTGGATATTGTATTGGTTTTAAAATCAAAAACCATCAACCGATAAACTCCCGAATGCAAGCTAATATCAGCAAGAATACAAAAATCTGTATTATACCCCTTTTGCCTGCAAAAAGCTAAAGCTTCAGTAGCTTTCTTTAACGTTTTCACAGAATCAATTGTAGGCTTGTCAGGAGTAGTAACGTGCCTTTCAAGAGATAAAGGAGAATCATCACTTGTCTTTTCCTTTTGACAGCTGACAAAAGAGAAAAGAAACATTGGCAAAACAAGAATATACTTATGCAGCATCTTCATCAAAATTGATTTTTCTTTTTTTGGTAATCGAGTACACCAAAAATGCCTGAACAAAAACATTAGCCAAAAAAATCAGGATGGATTGATAAAATGGTAATGGCGCATAAAATGGATAAGTTCGGTCAATAAAAATTGCGGGCGAACTAACCAAAATTTCAATTAACGAGAAAAATTGACTCAGAAATTCATTATCAAAAGCATTCACCAATAATAAGCTATACAATAGTTGGTAAGCAATATCTACAAAAAGAACCAAACCGAAAATGACTAAAAAACGTTTCAACCTAATTAATCTTTGTAATGCTGGAAAATACCTCTGTCGGTTGCAGTCCAAAAAGCTGCTTTTTGCCCCGCTGCTTTCAGTCCATTGTTAGCCCAAGTATTACAAGTGTAAAGAAAACTATATTTGCCTTTCGCATCATAAAAAGCGTCACTATCACCATATACCGCATCAGTTTTGACGAACATCACTTTACCAGACGTATCTCGATCAAACTGCGAATTGATGTATTGAACCAAATCTCTGTATTGCTGAGATGTCAACATTATTTTTTTGCAATCGTCCCCTTCTTTCATATTCTTATAAAAAGTACAATGCATTGCTGATTCGCTCATCCAAAAAGCAGCTTTAATTGCAGTTGAGAACTTCAAATCTGCCCATGTCGGAGTATCAAGATAGAATCCTTTGTCCCCCCAGCCAAAAGCCAAGTACTGATAATCGTGACTTTTTGAGCGAGTATTTTCAAAAGGAATTTCCGTAGTCCAATCCATTTCTGCCGTCCGAATCGGAACAACCAAATCCGTATGAACTCCATTGGTCAGGATATATGCTTCAATTGTCTTAGGATCCTGAGTTTCTTTAGCTTTAACAGGAATGTAAGGAAGTAGAATTGCGCATAGAACGTAGAAAGCCACAATGCCCAAAAGAATTCCGAGACTCTTCAAGACAATTCTTATAAACTTTTTCAATATTTTGTATTTTGAGATAAAATTATCAAAAAACTTTCAAACTCACCACTAATCCTTCTCCTCAAGAGAAAAAATTTCATTCACGGTTTTATTAAAGACTTTTGAAATCTTGAGAGCAAGAATTGTTGAAGGAACAAAACGGTCTGTTTCTATTGAGTTAATCGTCTGTCGGGACACTCCAATTCTATCAGCAAGTTCCTGCTGTGTAATATTGAGAATCGCGCGTTCGACTTTGATAGTATTTTTCATTAGTATTCTCTTTGCAATTGAACTATGAAATTCATTAGGTAAATAACAAGCATTAGCATAACAGTATATACGCTATCATAAGCAGAAAGAACACCCCAATCAAAAAAATCCAAAATAAAATTAAGTAGAATACTAAAAACGATAAACAAAAATGATGCAGCGAAGCTGGATAATCTTACTTGTTGGACACGCTCGTCTTCAATTTTTTCTTTAGAAAAAGCAATAACAGTAAGTCCCAGCAACATTAATAATGAAGTCACACGATAATCTTCATATTGCGGGAACCAACCAGCCTTTTCTTGAAGTACAAAAGCCACCAAAGCCATAACCAATAAAGCAATTCCAATAAATTTGAAATAACGTGGAAGTAACCAAATCTTTGTCATAATAAATGTATTTTACAAATTAATAAGTTAGTTTTACAATATGACAAATATACTTTACATTTTTGAATTAGAGAAATATTTTTTAAAAAAAAATGCTTTTTTCAATTATTGATAAAACTCAAAATAAAAACCCTTTCAAAGTTCAAAACTCTGAAAGGGTTAATCAAATATTAATTTAAATTTTATCTTGCGATATTAACCGCTCTCGTCTCCCTAATAACAGTGATTCTCACTTGTCCAGGATACGTTAATTCATTCTGAATTTTCTCTGAAATATCATAAGAAAGTTGCGCTGCAACTTCATCATTAACTTTTCCACTTTCTACCATTACACGAAGCTCTCTTCCTGCTTGGATAGCGTACGCACTAGAAACTCCATCAAAACTTAACGCAGCAGCTTCCAAATCCTTCAATCTTTGAATATAAGACTCCAAAACTTGTCTTCTTGCTCCTGGTCTTGCTCCAGAAATACCATCGGCAACCTGAATAATTGGTGAAAGAAGTGAAGTCATTTCGATTTCGTCGTGGTGAGCTCCAATCGCATTAACAACTTCTGGATTTTCTCCAAATTTCTCGGCCCATTGCATTCCTAATAAAGCGTGAGGAAGCTCTGATTCTTGTTCAGGAACTTTTCCGATATCGTGAAGAAGACCTGCCCTTTTAGCTAACTTAACATTCAATCCAAGTTCTGCAGCCATTGTCGCTGCAATATTAGCTACCTCTCTTGAGTGTTGAAGTAAGTTTTGACCGTAAGAAGAACGATACTTCATTCTACCAACGATTTTCACCAATTCTGGATGCAAACCGTGGATTCCAAGATCGATGATGGTTCTCTTCCCAACTTCGATAATCTCCTCTTCGATTTGTTTTCTAGTCTTTTCAACAACTTCTTCGATTCTCGCAGGGTGGATTCTTCCATCTGTTACCAATCTATGAAGTGACAATCTTGCAATCTCTCTTCTAACTGGATCAAAACAAGATAATAGAATTGCTTCTGGTGTATCATCAACAATGATCTCTACTCCTGTTGCAGCTTCCAAAGCTCTAATGTTACGACCTTCTCTACCGATGATTCTTCCTTTGACTTCGTCAGATTCGATATTGAAAACAGACACCGAATTTTCGATAGCTTGCTCGGTCCCAATTCTTTGAATGGTCTGGATAACAATCTTTTTAGCTTCACTTTTAGCATTCAATTGCGCCTCTTCGATAATTCCTTGAACGTGTGCTTGTGCCTTTGTTTTCGCTTCTGCTTTCAATGCTTCTACTAATTCAGCTTTAGCTTCTTCCGCTGTGTAATTAGATACTTTTTCAAGGATTTCTACTTTTTTAGCGGTAATTTCTTCTAATTCCTGCGTCTTTCTTTCAAGAACTTCGTGCTTCTTAGAGTAATCTGCAATTTGACGATCAAGATCTTTTTCTAGCTTACCAGCCTTGCTTAATTCGTCATTCAATTTTTGTTCTTTATCAGCTACCCTCTTCTCAGACTCCTGCATTTTGCGCTCTCTGGACTGTATCTCCGAATCATGCTTCGACTTAAGTTCCAAAAATCTTTCCTTCGCCTGAAGATGCTTCTCTTTTTTGATCGCTTCTGCTTCTACGGTAGCCTTCTGTATAATATTTTCAGCATTTTTTTGTGCATCTTTTAATATAAATTGAGCTTTAGAATTAGAAGAATTTTTTGAGAAAATGATGCCAATTACTACTCCGATGAGTAAGGCAACAATCCCAACAATAATAGGTATCGTCATATATTTTGAGTTTTAATTTATTTTCATTTTAAACATAAAAAAAGCCTACAACAATTCAGTGATATAGAGTAAACTCCTAATCAACACGATTTGGACTGATTTCTTCGCTCTGTAATCTGCGTAATGCAGCACGCCATTGCATAGACTTTTGCCCGGTAATTGTTTTGCGTTGAGTTTACCTGTAATGTGTTAGAATTATTGTAGGCAGAACAGCTTAGGAAGAACTAATCTAGTCTTCCAATTCTTCCAAGAGTTGGTTGAGCTTCAGCAACTTCTCATTGGAAAGTTTAATATTTTTCTCGTTTGTAAAAGACGCTACTTCCGCATTGGTCCCTAACTTAAGGGCACACATTGCCAAAGCATCCTGCTTATCTCTTACATTGAAGTTTTTTTCAAAATCTTTAATCATGTTTTCAATCTGCTTTCCTACTTTCCGAAGTGTCTCTTCTTCGGCTGCAGGAACATTAAGCGGATACATCCTTCCAGCTATATTAATGGTAATCCTTATCACTTCCATTACATTCCGCTATTTTGAATTTGTGCAATACAAGCATCTACTTCCTTAATTAACCGATTGATATAATTTTTCATCAGTCTATTATGTTCAGGATTACCTGAAATTGCAGCATGAAGTTTTATGTTTTTGTAATCTTCTGCAAGCACCTGATTCTTCTTCTTCTCTTCTTCGTATTTCTTTTTCAGATCTTGAAATTCTTCTTCCAATTCTGTATGTCGGAGATGAAGACTTTTGTACTTCTTTTGGGTGTCCAAAATCTTCTTCTCTAATTCTGAAAAATGAAACTCCAGTTCTTTCAGCATATCAGGATTTCTAAATTCTAACTATATTACAAAAGTATGAATTTAATTTCAATTGAAGTAAAACTTATTCCTTTTTCGTTACTTAAATAATAAAAAAAGAAGGACTCAAAGGCCCTTCTTTTAAAAATATCAATTTTATTATTTCTTATTCGAATTTTAGCATGAACATAAATGCACTTGATTGCATTGTCGAAATTGCTGGTGTCCAATATGGTGCGGTTCCTCTATTATCTGCAACGATTTCATTGTTAAGAAAGAATGTCCCTCTCACTCCTGGAGTCATCTTGAATCTCCTGAAATAAAGCTGAATACCCATCTCTGCACTCCAAGCAAAATTATGTGTTGTTGTACGGAAAACTCCTTGCAAATTATCATTAGGATTCTTAGCGTTAGATTGCAAATTCACGATATAATTAATACCTGTTGCAAAATAAGGTCTTGAGTTGTACCATCTGTTTCCATGCACTTCAATCATGGCAGGGATATCAATTAGCGTAGATCTTACTTCTCTTACTTTATGATTTTCTGTTAAAACAATAGTTGTGAAAGGGTCATTGGTTAAAGAACCTCCTGAGTACAAATCATTGGTCTGAGTCTCAAAACGAACTTCTCTCTGTACAAACTGCATTCCTGGTTCCAAACGCACATCAAAATAATCATTAAGTCTCATCTTCCCGATTAGACCTGCCCCAAAACCAACGCTTGATTTTGTAGTTACTAAATTTCTATCGTCATACATTCCGTATCGAGGATCGAGTACCAAATGGTAATCATAAACAGAAGTATTAAGAAAGAAACCCCAACTGAACTTTTGTTCATCGAAACTTTCTAAACGGTCCATTCTGTTTTTGTTACGGAACTGTGCATTTGCAAATTGTGTAACCCCTAGTACAATTACTACAAACGTTCTTAGAAAAATTTTATTCATAATTATTTAGTTGCTTTATAAATAGTGGCAATGCCTAAACTTAGTTTTTTATATTCTACTTTTTGAAAACCTGTTTCCAGTAAAATCTGCTTCATTTTCTCTCCATAAGGAAAAGCATTAACCGAATCTGGTAAGTAAGTATAAGCTCTATTGTCTTTGGAAATCATCTTCCCAATTGCTGGTAAAATATTTTTGAAATAAAACATATAAAAAGGCGCCATAACACCTTCTACTTTCGAAAATTCCAAAATATAAACGCTCTTACCTTGCTTCACTACTCTTCTAAGCTCATGCAAACCTTTGCTCAAGTTTTCGAAATTTCTCACCCCAAATGCCACCGAAACCGCATCAAATCTATCATCCTGAAAAGGTAAATTTTCGGCATCACCCTTTTCCATAGAAATTCTGCCGTCTAATTTAAGTTTTTTTATTTTAATAATCCCAACATTTAACATTTGTTGAGACAAATCAAGTCCTACCACCTTTGCATGGGTGCCTTTTTCGACAGCGATTGCTAAATCTCCTGTCCCAGTTGCAACATCCAAAACTTCATTTGGTTGATCTTTGGACATCCAATTCACTAATGTCTTTCTCCAAAGGGTGTCGATTTTCATGGATAACATCCTATTAAGAAAATCGTATTTGGGAGCAATGTTGTCAAACATCTCCTCAACTTGCACTTTTTTGGACTCGTCGGTTTGGTATGGGGTAACTTCTTTCAAGAAAACAATTTATAATTTATAATAATCTTTATAATACTTCAGAAAATCTTCTTTTCTGAAAATCTTGGTACGGGATTCCACTTTCTGGATATTCTTAATCATCTTATCATACTGCTCATCCACATTGTAATAAAAATCCTCTGTGTACAGTCCTTTAAAATGCTGAGGCGCTCCCAGATACAACTTCCCGTCAATATCTGTTTTTTTAAGAGCCAAAAGTAAGGAATCTTTGTTAATATTATAACCGTAATATTGTGTATTGATGTAATAATCCTGATTTGCGATATTAAGAAGACCTCTCAATTTCTTCACTTCAAAAGCGGAGTCGTACAATTTTTTGCGATCCGAACCGAAAACTTCAATTTTGTTATTCCCTTTTGGTAATTCTACCTTTACTGACTGCCCTGCTCCAATCACTTGCTCTTTGTCCCCATTGATCTTGAAATAATACATCTCAGTCGAAGGATTATCAACCAAGTAAGCATTCTCTTTTTTCAAAAGCAAAAAATAGATGGAAAAAGAAGCAACAAAAACAGCAGCAGAAATCAAAAAACCTTTCGAAGCCGGACTTAGTTTCATGTACTTAATCTAATTTGGTGCAAATTTAACAATAATTTTAATTCTTGCCTTATAGATTATAATTCTTAACTTTGTTGCTTATACTTTTTTTAAACAGATGCCAAATACTATTATTGTAGGTTCCGGAAGTTATGTCCCGAGCAATGTTATCAGCGGAGAAGATTTTTATAGTTCGGAGTTTTTCGATGAAAGCGGAGAACGTATCAATAAACCTTCCGAAGAAGTAATCAGGAAATTTATTGAGATTACCGAGATCTACGAAAGAAGATATATAGATAATGATCTGAGCAATTCGGATATGGGAGCAGCAGCTTCAAAAGAAGCCATCTATGATGCTCAAATTGACCCGGAAAGCATCGATTATATTATTTGCGCCAGTAACTTTGGAGACACTACTAAAAAAGGTAGAGCCGATTATATGCCTAATGTGGCTGCAAAAATCAAAAATAAACTTGGAATCAAAAATCGTAAATGTATCACTTATGATATGCTTTTTGGTTGTCCAGGTTGGGTAGAAGCCATGATTTTGGCGGATAATCTTATCAAAGCGAATGCCGCAAAGACTATTTTAGTTATCGGAACAGAAACTCTAAGCAGAGTAACAGATCCTTATGACAGAAACAAAATGATTTTTGCTGATGGGGCTGGAGCAGTTATCGTACAAGCAACCGAACAAGAAAACGTAGGTATTATTTCACATAGTACTATTTGTGATAATGATGCAGAACTTACTTATCTCACTAATGCACCCTCTTTAAATAAAGACGCAGAGCAAGATTCTCTCTATATCAGAATGCAAGGAAGAAAAATCTATGAATATGCATTGAAGTATGTTCCAGATGCAATTAAAGAAACCATTGATCACGCACATCTTTCTATCGAGAATATTGACAAAATTTTACTACATCAAGCCAATGCAAAAATGGATCATGCCATTATTGATAGATTGATGAGATTATATGATATCAAAGAGTATGATCACGCTGTTGCTCCAATGACCATTCAAAAATTTGGAAATTCATCAGTTGCTACCGTACCAACGATGTTTGACCTAATTATCAAAGGAAAAATGGAAGGACACCGATTTATGGAAAAAGGTAATATCGTGTTGGCTTCAGTAGGAGCAGGAATGAATATCAATTCTATTGTATACCGTTTCCCATAGCCAGAATAATCAACAATTTCTCTAGATAAAGTGCAAAAGAACCTCATCATTTTATTGGTTATATTTTTGATTCTTGAAGTATATATCTATCAAGCCTTCAAAACATTGACCTCGAATTCTTGGGCTCGAATTATCTATGCTGTTGTCACCTTATCTGTATATGCTTTTGCGATATATGAAGTGCTTAATTTTCACCGTTCGGATAAAGATCAACACAGAATACAGCTGATTAGTTCTATCTTTTTGGTGTTTGTATTACCAAAATTTTTTGTTGTTATATTCCTAATCATTGATGATATCCTGAGGTTATTTCGATATGCCTTTGTTTTCTTTTCTGAATCAGAAAACTACTATCCAGAAAGAAGAAAGTTCTTGAGTGTACTTGGATTTGGTTTTGTTGGTTTTCTATCTTTGCTACTAACAGATGGAATATTATTTGGAAAATACCGATATCGTGCGAGAAAAGTAAAAGTTAAAATACCAGGACTTCCAGCAAGTTTCAAGGGATATAAAATTGTTCAAATTTCTGACGTACACAGTGGAAGTTTTTTTCACCCAGAAAAGCTACAGAAAGCTATCAATCTTATCAATGAACAAAATGCCGATCTCGTACTTTTCACGGGAGACATGGTTAATAATGTTGCCACAGAATTTCCTCCTTTTATACCATTATTCAAATCGATTAAAGCAAAAGATGGGAAATTAGCTGTACTCGGAAACCATGATTATGGCGATTACTATAACTGGAATTCAAAAGAAGAAAAGGCGCAAAATCTTCTCGATCTTATTGAATTCGAAAGACAAGCCGGTTTTGATATGCTTCGCAACGAACATCGAGTCATTGAAAAAAATGGAGAAAAATTATATATTCTCGGTGTTGAAAACTGGGGAGAAAAGCCATTTCCACAGTTCGGCGACTTGGACAAGGCTGTAGCTGGGGTACCTCAAGATGCCGCTAAAATATTAATGAGCCACGACCCGACTCATTTTGATAGAGTCGTCAAGAAACATCCGTCTAATGTATATCTTACCCTTTCTGGTCATACCCACGGAATGCAATTTGGGATTGATTTAAAAAATATTAAATGGTCTCCTGTACAATATCGATATCCAAAATGGGCAGACCTTTATGAAAGCGAAGGCAAATTACTATATGTAAATCGTGGATTTGGAGTTTTGGGATACCCTGGACGAGTTGGAATTTTACCAGAAATAACGGTATTTGAATTAAATTAAAAAGATAACATTATTAAAATATTACGCGCGACTTGCCTTTGGCAAGTCGCGCGTCTATTAAAAAACCATTCAACACTATCTATTTATTTTTTTTCAACCTTCACTAAATGTCTATTTAAAAAAGCCAATGACAATTAGTTCTTCATTAAGAGCCCATTTAAATTATATTCAATAAATCTTTATTGAATTAGGCATTTAAGCAATAATTTGTTTGTAAGAGATTGGTTTTGATATAA
>NZ_JBYVEB010000084.1:0-13949 GCF_058117085.1 Chryseobacterium sp. CG10_8
TAGATGAAAGAATTCTACAAATGGAAAGAAATTTCAAGACAGATGTGGAGTTTTGGCAAAGGTAGTTTGTTACTATTTTGTCTGACTCTGTTGGGTTTTGCTAACTTGAATGCTCAAGTAAATAGCTACACTTTTTCTAAGTCAATTGGTAGCTACACTGAGATTAGTGGGGGAACAGTTTTGGCTACATCAACTGCCAATGTAACAACAGCTGCAGGATTGGGAACAGGTAACTATCCGATTACGCTCCCTTTTACCTTTAATTTTAATGGAATTAACTACACCAGTCTCAATGTAGCTTGTGATGGTTATATTTTTTTTGGCACCTCAACTGCTACTACCACTGCTCCTATTTCTACAACCAGCGCCTATGAAGGTGTTGTTTCAGCTTTCGGGGGTGATCTAGCTGCAATTTATGATATTAATGGGAGAACAGGTGATATAAGTTATGTTGTTACTGGTACAAGTCCTAACCGTGAGTTAACGATACAATGGAAGAACTTTCGTCCTACTGCATCTACTTCTTTAACCAATGTGTATGTATTTAGTTTTCAGATCAAACTTCAGGAGACAACTAATGTAATATCGGCAGTTTACTCTACTGGAAGTTATTTTGCAGGTTCTACGGCTATTACTGGAACTAGACAAATTGGTTTGCGAGGTGCTTCTAATGGTGATTTTTTTAATCGCACTAACACTACTACAGATTTATTTTTGGCTTCAGTGCAAGGAACGGCTAATAACAGTTCACAAGCTTTTAATACATTGACTTCGCCTCCAGGAATGCCAGATGAAGGGCTTACTTACGTGTGGACGCCTCCAACTTGCTTTGGACCTTCTGGTCCTTTTACTTATTCTGCACTTACAACTACAACAGCAACAGTTGCATTTACACCCCCTGGAGTTGCTCCATCTGTTGGTTATGAGGTCTATTATAGCACGACAAATACCGCTCCAACTTCTAGTACTGTTTTGGATACAACCAATTCCGCTACAAGTGCAACAACAACAGTAAACATGACCGGACTTGCTCCAAGTTCAACTTATTATGTTTGGGTAAGATCACGTTGTTCTGCTTCGGATGTTAGTGGTTGGGTCAATGCTGGAAGTTTTGTTACTGTTTGCGCACCTTTTACGGCCCCATATAGTCAGAATTTTGATACCACTTCATCTGGAGGTACAAGTAATACTAATGCTCCATTATGTTGGTCTTATCTAGAGTCTTCAGGTTTTGCAGGATATGGATATGTAATAGTTGGAAATGCGACCTCTTCTCCTAACAGTTATTATTTGTATAATAGTACAGCGTCAACAACGGGAGATCAAATGCTTGTTTCTCCGCAAACGACTAACTTAGGAGGGGTTCAAAAAATGGTGAAATTCTCAGGAAGAAGTTCTGGTGCAGGTTATCCTTTGGAAGTTGGTACATTGACAGATCCTCTTGATCCAACAACTTTCACTATCATTGGTTCTGCAATTAATCTAACAGCAACACATACAACTTATACAGTATATATTCCGACCAGTACTACGGCTCAGTATTTGGCATTTAGGCACGGATTGGGAGCTACTGGAAGGTCAATTTATTTGGATGATATTAGTGTTGAAGTAGCACCAACATGTGTTGAGCCAACGGCGATCACCACAACAGGTCAAACATCTAGTACAGGAAGTTTGTCTTGGACTGCTCCCGTAATTACCACACCAATAAGTTACACGCTATATTACAGTACGGTTAATACAGCTCCGACCTCTTCAACGGTTTTGGATTCGACAAATTCTACAACTGTTACTAGTACAAGTGGGACGATTACTGGGTTGATGCCAAGTACGCAATATTACGTTTGGATAAGATCTAATTGCTCATCTACGGATTTCAGTGCTTGGAGTACAAGCAACGCAGTTGTATACACATTGTGCCAGCCACCGACGTTGACAGGAGTGACGGGACAAACTATTTGTCCAAATACCACTGCTACTCTGTCTGCTACTGGAGCGGCAGGGGTATCGTTCAATTGGTATGATGCAGCAACAGGAGGGACTCGCTTAGGAACAGGAAGTACATATGTTACTCCTGCCTTATCTACTACTACTGACTATTATGTTTCTGCATATACTCCTGCTGTGGCCACTGTAAATAATAACAAAATTCTATAATATTATAAAAGAAATAGCTCAAATCAACCACTAGTCTAATCATTTTTCTCAATATCCCGCGCTCATTAATAATTTTAAACTACCTGGCTTGACTGTAAAGAAATCCCCTCGAACACAAATTACTTCCACACATCAAACAACTCTAAAAGCATGCTTTTTCCGTACAAAAAAAGCGATGCTTGATGCATCGCTTCATTATTTAATCATAGAAATTAATATTGATCGACCTGTTCGTTTTTAAATAATATCAAAACTAACAAGCGCTTTAATAAAAATTTATTATTCCTTAATTACTTTCACAGTTTTGGATCCTCCTTCTTTATATTTAAGGTTAACGAAATATAATCCAGATATCAAGTCTCCTAAGTCTAGTTGCGAACGAGGTTTATCCACCACTTTAACAACTTTACCTGACAAATCAACAATCGAAACAGACTCTACTTCTTTAGAAGAAGAAATATTTAGAATATTCTTAAATGGATTTGGATACAGCTTCACAATATCTTTTGAAGCTTCCGAAGTTCCCAAACAAGTATCCACTGTAGCTGTTACAACAGTTCTTGGACTTTCACATTGGGTATTAATTCTCCAATTATAGAAGTAGTAATAATATTGCGGATAACCATTAAAACTATGCCCAGTGATGCTCAACTCCGGAATTGAGTAAGGAAAAGCTGACCCTGCATTATTTCTGTAAATAGACTGACTAGATCCTGCCACCATTTTTATATAGTAAGTTCCTACAACAAGTGGGATATTCAATGTCACCGTCTCAGGAGTTGTTAATGAACCCCCTTGGACAATCGTATGGACTACAGATTGAACCAATGTATCATCACTTTTATAAACCCCAATGGTAATTGAAGAACTTGCTGCTGCAGCACTTGGATATATATCAACGGAGGCAATACTTAAAGGAGAATTTACCGTAAAAAACAAACGATATGTTACACTATTACATTCACTAGTCTTTTGTAAAATAATACATGTTCTAACAAAATTCTTGAATCAAACAACCAAAGAGTTTATATCCAGCTAATAATCAAACAAATAAAAAAGCGATCAGAAAAAGATCTGACCGCTCAACTTAATTTCAAATTAATTTGAAAAAATACTTATTTCTTAACAACTTTTACTGATTTCTTACTTCCATCATTAAGTTGAATAACTAAAATATACATCCCTTCTTTCAAATCTCCTAAACGAAGTTCTGCTCTAGGGCTATCAATCTTCTTCACTAATCTTCCAGATATATCCATCACTTGAACCGACTTCACATCTTCAATATTAGAAATCCTTATAAAATCTGTAAATGGATTAGGATACACCTTAATTTGATCAGCTATCGACGCAACTTCTACTGTTGACAAAGCATTGTAACTTGTATCTACTGTTGCAGTAACTGCGGTTCGTGCTGATTCACATTTATTGCTAACCTGCCAGTTATAAAAATAGTAATATAAATCAACGCTTGGCGTATTAGAAGGAGCAGCATAATAGGTACTGCTAACTAATGTGATAAATGTTCCTATCTGAATTGGATAACCATAATTTCCAGACGGTGCGTTAGCTGATGGATCAAAGGCTAAGCCTGATACATTGACACGAGTTCTAGGTCTAATCTTATAATTATTTCCTGCAGGTACCACAAAGTTTAATGGTAGAACATTGGGTTGAAGTGCACTAACTGTACCACATACCACATTAAAGGTCCCTGTTTGTAGAATCGCCCCATTTGCATCGATAAGATCTATAACTACAGAACCATTAGCTCCTGCTGTTCCGATAGGATATACAGTAACTTTCTCTATGGTAACAGTCTCACTCGCATTGAAAACTAATCCAAAGTGAGTAGTTCCTGCGCCTGAAGTTGGAGTTCCTGTTGGAGCAGTCTTACCACCTGTTGAAGTCACTCCCTGAGAAGCTCCAACATAATAATTTGTAGTCGCTGTTAAAGCAGGACTTGTAAAGCTTGCACCAGTACCCAGAAGATTACCTCCAGTAGCAGCATCATACCAACTTATAGTTGCATTAGTAGAAGCTGTGGCACTTAGATTAGCCGTTCCATTTAAACAAACAGTATTACCAGTGGAGGACAGTATAGAAACAGATGGTGTACATTTCGTAATAAAAAACTGCGAAACTGGATACCAAATACTTTTATCCGAAGAACTACACGAAGATCTAATCCATATATAGTAACCTGTAAAAGGCTGCAAACCAGTAAGTGTTGCACTATTACCGGTAAGACCAGTCACTGAAGGTGATGTAGTCGAAAGAGGCGCAGTGCTTGATGTACTATAATATACTTCGTAACTTGAAGGATTACTAATCGGTGTAGACCAAGAAATCTGTACGGTTGTATCAGTAGTAGACCCAACCGAGAACGTTGAAGGTTCTACACAGCTTGGTATTTGCTCAATAATGATATCATCTAAAACTATTCCTCGAGCTGAACCTCCTAAACCGTGCCTAAAGGCTAAAACTTGATTGGTTCCACTTGGAATATAAACTGTATATTCCGCATAGGTCGAACTAACATCAATTGGTGAACCTATAATACTAAAGGTAGCTGGGTTATCTATAACAGACAATGTACCTACCTCAATTGGATAAATAGCACCTGCCGTACTTGATCTAGCCTTAAACTTAACTCTAAAATTACCAGAAGACAAATTCGATGTAAGTGGAGAAACCAACATAATATTTCCGGTGATATCAGTCCCATTATACAAGAAATAAGCATTTGGGGACGAATAAGAATTAGTCGAAGTCACATAACCATAACCTAATGAACCTGAAGTTTCCAAATAGGTCCAACATTGCGGTGCATTGGGAATCGTTGCACTACCAACTGGAGTGGTATCAAAATTCTGCGAGTAAGGAGCCGTTATTGGAGAACAAGCAGTAGTAAAACTCGTTACTAATGTCCACACACTTTGGTCTGAAGTAGAACAATTTGATCTAACCCAAACATAGTACAAAGTATTAGGTGTAAGACTTGATAAAGTTGCAGAAGTTCCCGAAACCGACATGCTTGGTGTAGTCGAAGCTACTGGATCTGTTGCAGAAGTACTGTAATATACATCGTAACCATTTGCTGGTGCATTAACGGGTGCCGTCCAATTCACTTGTACAGAGTTAGGACTCAAATTACTAAAATTCACACTTGAAGGTTTCACACAAGTTGGGATCACTTCAATATTGATATCATCAATATATAAAACACGTGAAGAACCACCCAAACCATGTTTGAACGCAACCAATTGATTAGCTCCCGCAGGAATATCATATATATATTCAGCATGGGTCGCTGTCAACGTAATTGTATCTAAAAGTGTAAATGTTGTAGGATCAACAGGATTTGCTAAAGTACCAATTTGTAGTTGATAACCTGCTGAACTAGATTTTGCAAAAAATCTTACTCGGTTAAGACCACTAGATAGGTTAGTTATATATGGCGACACCAACATAATGTTTCCAGTTGTATCACTTCCATTATTTAAGTAATATGAATTACCACCACTAGAAGCCTGTGAGGCATTAACATAACCATTACCAGCTGAACCAGAAGTTTCAAAATATTTCCAACATTGCGGGGCATTATTATTAGAAGCACTTCCAGTTGCTGTAGTTTCAAAATCTTCAACTAAAGGAATTGAAAAAGGTGAACATGACGAAGTAAAAGAAAGCGGCACCGAATTCCAATATCCATAAGAAGTACCACAATTTGATCTTACCCAAACATAATAAAGTGTTGCAGGAGAAACATTAATTGTCGCCGTCGTTCCCGAAACAGTAGTATTTGGAGTCGTTGAGCTAGTAGGCGCAACATTAGAAGTACTATAATAGACATCATATCCATTTGACGGAGCAGTAGATGGAGCAGTCCAGGAGATTTGGGCTGTATTCCAGCTAAGATTACTCATCATAAGATTAGTTGGCGTACCGCAAGATGGAATTAATTCCACTCTTACATCATCAATATTAATTGCCCTTCCTGTGCCTCCTAAACCATGTTTAAAAGCTACAACTTGATTTGTTCCTGAAGGAACATTAACAGTATATTCAACAAAATTGGTTGTAAGGTTAATGGTTTGGATTGCAGTAAAAGTACTTGGATCAGATACATTAGATAAAGTTCCAACAATTAATGTATAGGTATTAGCCGTTCCATTTGCAAAAAATCTAACCCTATTATTACCATTAGACAAATCAGTTGTAATAGGTGATACTAACATCATATTTCCTGTTTGGTCTGTACCATTATACAAATAAAATGCATTAGGAGCAGACTGAGCAGATGTCAAATTACGAACATAACCGTATCCTGATGATCCCGAAGTCTCAATATATGACCAACAATGAGGTGCCGTATTAATTGCAGAACTACCTATCGTAGCGTTATCAAAATTTTCAAAATAAGGCACAGTTCTAGTGTCACAGCTAGTCGTAAAGGTACCCATCGACGACCAATTACTGTAATCCGATCCACCGCAAGCCGACCTTATCCATACAAAGTACTGATAAGAAGATAACAATCCTGTCAACTGTGTAGAAGTTCCATTAATGTCGATGACCTGAGGAACCGTACTTGATGTTGGAGGTGTACTGTCAACGCTATAATAAATCTGATAACCATTCAGCGGATTGATGAGCGCTGCATTCCAACTAACATTTGCAGTACTTGTACCAGTTCCTGTCGCTGTTACTCCTGTTGGCTGATAACAACTCGCTGTCTGTACAATTAGAAAATCATCTAATGTCAGATACCACCCTACAGTACCAGAATTACTACCCGAGACTCTAATGGTTAAAACTGTTCCAGCTGGAACAACTCCACTTGGAATAGTACCCGAAAAAATAGTACAAGGGACATCAACACCAGAAAAATTGACAAATGAACCAAGCAAATTCCAGTTTAGCCCGCCATCAACACTATAATCCACCACCATACTACCCACAAAATTAGGAGATGATGTGTTCTGTGCCTTCGCAGAATACGAAAACTGGACGTCAATTTGATTTCCGTTGGAGGCAGAGGTCTTGTACTCTACTTGTCCGGAAGGTGACGTAGAGTTATAATTTCGCCTTACCGCTGCAGCACCAGTACAAGGATATCCGCTGGTGGTCATCCTGGCAAAACTAACATACGTCCAGCCTGCGGGAGTACCTGAACCTTCAAAACCTTCCTCTACAAAAATCTGAGAAGAAGCGAAAATCCCGATACAAAATAAGAACAATAGTAATAGTTTCTTCATATCATATAAATTAAGATTTTAAGATTTCTAAATATACATCTAATAAGAGTTTCAAAGTAATAAAAATTAAAAATACACTACTAAAATTCGGGAATTATTAAAAAATAACCTATTTATATACATGATAACCAAACATCAACATATAACACAAAAAAAACAGTTGGAATTGCTTCCAACTGTTCAATATTTAATTTATGAGGTATTAAAAATTATTTTTTAATCGCCTTAATAGACTTTTTAGTTCCATCATTAAGATTTAAAACAAATACATACATACCTTCTTTCAAATCTCCTAAGTTAAGTTGCGCTGTAGGATTTTCGATGGTTCTCACCAATCTTCCAGCCAAATCCACCACTTGAATAGATTTCACATCTCTAATATTAGAAATATTAACAATACTGTCAAATGGATTAGGGTATAATTTGATATCATTTTTAACTGAAGCTACATCAGATGTTGCCAAAGAAGCGTCATATGCTGAGATTTTAAAATCTCCAGCATTTGCCGATGAATAGTTCCACACTCCAATCAATAAAGTTGCTCCTGGAGTTTGTCCTGTTAAAGCTACTAATGAAAAATTACCATCAGCTGAGCTGTCATCATCACATCCTATACGAGTGAGAGCACCACAAGTCCCTGTGTAAACCGCAAGAACAGTATCTGTAAGTGCACTTCCAGTAACTGATCCTGTCTCAATGGTAACACTACCACTTGCAGGCACTGTTACAGAATACCATACATCTCTATATCCAGTATTTTGACAAGTATGAGTTGCTGTTGCATCTGATGTGAGAGTCGCTGCAAAATCTGTCCCAACTATTGCATTTTGGGCAAAAGCAGCTCCAACAGTTAAGTTTGTTGGCGTACTACAATTATCGTTAGCTGGCGGTGGAAAAGGAATAGTATAGTTTATAGGACCTAATACTGTACTTTGCGACGCAGAACAATTAGAAACAACCCAAACATAATAAGTTGTACCAGAAGTTCCTGGAATCACCTGACTTGTTCCTGTAACACCAGTATAGGTAGGGGTTGTTGGTTGCGTTGAAGTATTACCAACATAGACATCATAACTTGCAGGGGCAGAAGTCGAAGCAGTCCAGCTTACTGTAGCATCAGTTGGTGTAGTAGTTGATGTTAAATTTGTTGGAGGCAAACACGCAGGAGGAGCCGTAACTACAAATGTAAAATCAACATAGCTTCCATAAGGGGCAGGACCACAAGCAGTAATATTACCAGAATAGGAGCTTGCAAATCTAGCTCTATAGTTGCCTTGAGCTTGCGCACTTGGTACGTTAATGGTCGCACTTCCTGTAGCAGCATATGTAGTTGTTGCTAGAATCGTTTCTCCAGAATCAGCAAAATCTAAATCATTATTCCAGTCAATCCATAAATAATAGTAATGAGTATTACCACTAGCCCCCGCTGCTGCCAAATTGGCTACCATTGAAGAACCTGGATAATTGCCAAAACTCGTTGCAGTCTGATCTACATAAGCACTATAACTTGACGCAGTATATGCTAAATTGATAGCTGTTGCTGAAGTTGTGGTAACATTATTCAAATAATAGAGATTAGAAGATGCACCCCCTGTAGGAACACAGTATCCAGTAAAATCAGTTGCATAACCAACCCATATACTTTGATCAGTAGGGCTACAATGCGCACGTACCCAAAAGTAATATTGTGTATTTGCAGTTAATCCACTAACTGTAGCAGTATTAGTTGCTGAAGAAACCGAATTCGATGCGTCCAATGTAGTTAAAGCCGTTGGGGCAACATTCAAAGT
This sequence comes from Chryseobacterium sp. CG10_8, assembly GCF_058117085.1. Taxonomy (NCBI): domain Bacteria; kingdom Pseudomonadati; phylum Bacteroidota; class Flavobacteriia; order Flavobacteriales; family Weeksellaceae; genus Chryseobacterium; species Chryseobacterium sp. CG10_8. Next base: position 9,209 of record NZ_JBYVEB010000084.1, read on the forward strand.
ACTGTAGTATACATCATAAGAAGCAGGGTTAGACGAAGACGCCGTCCACTGTAAGCTTACTGAAGAAGAAGTTTTACCTGTAACCGCTAAACCTGCTGGCTCAACACATGAAGGAATACTTTCCACTGTAATGTTATCCAAATAAACACTTCTATTAGACCCCCCTAATCCGTGACGAAAAGCAAGATAATTTCCAGTTCCTGCTGGGATATCAACTGTAAAAGAAGCATAAGTAGTTGACAAATTTAGAGCAGAGCCAATCATCACAAAAGTAGTTGGATCAGTTGGATTACTTACTACTCCAACTTGTAAGACTGAGGAGTAAGTCCCATCCGCTTTAGCAGAAAACTTAACTCTTTTTGTTCCATCAGAAAGGTTTACAGTTTGAGGAGACAATAACATAATATTACCCGTAGTCCCCGAACTATTATACAAGTAATAATTATTACTTGGAGAAACTGCATTTCCAGTTGCAACAAATCCGTAGCCAGCATGGGACGCCGTCTCCAGATAAGACCAACATGCAGGAGCATTGTTATTTGCAGTTCCAGAACTACCAACAAGTGTTGTATCAAAGTTTTCTGTGTAAGGAACTGTCTTAGCATCACACGTCGTCACAAAACTTCTTGTCGTACATGAAGCTGATGTACTTGTTGATGTATAAGCATTAATGGTATAAAAATACATTGTCGAATTAGTCAATGCTGGTGTACCACTATAAGTATATGTAAGAACGTTTCCAACGTCAACAGCATTCATTATATCTGTACCCCCTGCAGTAGTACCGATCGAAATTTTATAACCCGTCGCATCAGTTACAGAACTCCACGTAAAAGAAGGAGTTAACCCTTGATTAGTAGCAAATGCCGCAGGTGCGCTTACCGTCGGACAACCAATTGCTTTAGTTGTAAAACTGTTAGATGAACAACCGGTTGCACTACCGAAGCTATTTTTTGGATACACTGTCACATAATAAGTTGTACTATACAGTAATTGATTTGCAGCAGGAACTGTATATGTTAATACATTACCCACATCTGTCAAAGGAAGTACATCACTACCTCCAGGAGTTGTTCCAATAGCGATTTCATAAGAACTAGCGATACTAGACGACATCCATGTAATAGTAGGAGTTATTGACGTACCAGTTGCTGCATTAGCTGGCGCAGTAATAGATACACATGAAGGAGGTGTAGAAATCACTTGCGTAGTTAAATTAATATTATCAATCGCAATTGGTGGTTGTGTACCACTTGAGAAATCATTTCTCCACATAAATAGAAGTCTCTTTGTCGACGCTGCCGTTGCATTCCCCGCTTGAGTACTTGAAATGGAAATAGTTTTATTTGTCCATGAAGCTCCCTGCATATTGTAGCTCCAATTGCTTGGGTATGTTGTAGTACTAGGTACTGAACCCACTGATGGAGTAAAAGTAGTTGGTACTAAATAGACACGCAAATAATCATAAAGCGTTCCAGTAGATCCTAATTCCCCTTGAACTATCAAATCAAAATTAAGTCTAATATCCTCTTCTCCAGCTGGAAAAGTCACATCCTGATAAAAAAACACAGTAGAAGAGTTATTAACAGTATATGCATGAGCATATGGAGATGCGGTACTATTAGAAACATACGCTGCATTGGTTCCAGAAAATCCTGCTGTAGCACCAGTATCCACTTGCCACTTATTCGTTTGAGTACCATTAGCTATGGTCCATCCTGTTGTACCTGACTCAAAACCACCATTATTAACGGTAGGCGAAATCAAGATTGTTTGTGCTTTGAGTTGCCAGCTCGTTAACAAAGCTAACAACCATAGAAAATACTTTTTCTTCATAATATTAAATTAAAAATTAAGTTTAAACATCAAATTTAAATAACTTTTTAATATTACAAAATAAATTGCTAAAAATTTTATCAACACCCTAACACTTTATGAATAGCCTTAAGATTTTAATAATGCTAAAAAATCACAATCCTATATTATTAAATCATTTGATAACAAACATATTTAAATAAAAAAGCAGCTCAGATAGAGCTGCTTTCAGATTAACTATAATAAATAGACTATTTTTTAATCGCTTTGATAGACTTTTTAGTTCCATCATTGAGGTTTAAAACAAATACATACATACCTTCTTTCAAATCTCTTAAGTTAATCTGTGCAGAAGGATTTTCGATAGCTTTCACTAATCTTCCAGCCAAATCAACCACCTGAATCGATTTCACTTCCCTAATATTAGAAATATTAACTACATCATCAAATGGATTAGGATACAATTTGATATCATTCTTAATTGATGCTACTTCAGATATAGCTAAAACCGCTGTTGTAGAAACATTAAGAGTGAAGGAGTCTTCAGGATAATCCGTTGTACTATAATGACCAATATTAATAAAATATGTAGTACCCAAAGTGCTTAAGAATGAATATGTCTCATCATCACCAGACCATCCAGAATCAGCACTTCCAACACATGTAAAACTACCACAAGAACCTGTATATACTGCTAATTCAGGATCCCACGATGTTGTCGGCACAACATTTACTGTAATTGTTCCACCATCTCCTACTACAGCGTACCAAACACCATCGTTCATTCCATATGTATTATTACATGTTGAAATAGATCCAGAATTATTAGTCGCTGATGATGCGTCTTGCGTATTGCTATAAGGAGCACCAGCACTTATGCCTGATATCGCAATAGCACCAGCACAAGAATCATTAGCAGGTGCAGGTGGTGGAGTTCCAACACAAATATCAAAACTAAGGTTATAACCAGTACCGTAGTAGGTGTAGACTCTTACATAATAAGTTTGTCCAATTGTTAAACCTGACGCAATTGCAGTATCAGGATCACTGCACAATAAACTAGTTTGAGATCCACAAACACCACTCAATACTTGAAAATATGCATCAGTCGTTGTCTGAGTCCCTACTGATGTAACGTTACTTAGCGATATTTTATGTGCAGTGCTTGTAGCTACAAAACTAAACCAAACATCATCATCTGGATTTCCATCACATGGTGATGCTGCCAATGATTGGGTAGCCCCTAGTGTATTTCCCGACCCAACGGATGTACAAGTAAGATCAGGATTAACTGTTAATGCAATTGCGCTAGTACATTCATCATTTGTTGGTGGCGATGCCGCTCCAGTTGTAAAATTTCTTTCCGTACAACCAGAAGACACATTTGCCCCTTGATAAGCAGTCAAAGTATAATAGTACATAGTACTAGTATTGAGATTCGCAGTAAATGTGTAACTAGTTACAGAGCCTACATCTTGATTATTTAGCACATCAGTTCCTCCCGAAGTGGTTCCAACACTTAGACGATAGCCGGTTGCGCCTGCAACGGCAGTCCAACTTATAGATGGTCTCACCGACAACCCGGTTGCTGCAGCTGTAGGTGAATTAACTGTTGGACAAGGTACATTTAAAGTAGTAAAGGAGACTTCAGAACACCCCGTTGCGCTGCCAACATTATTACTAGGTATCACAGTCATGTAGTACATTGTATTGTAAAGTAATTGTGAAGCCGCAGGAATAGTATAAGAGGTCGATGTTCCATTAGAAAAGGCATTCAAAACACTAGTTCCTCCGGAAGTCACACCTAAATTGATGCTGTAATTAGAAGCACCTCCAACTGCTCCCCATGTCAAAGTAGGAGTTATTGAAACACCTGTTGCACCAGCTGCAGGTGCTGATATAGTGGCACATGCTGGAGCAGCAGTAACAGTCTGAGAAAGTTGTACATCATCAAAACCAAAATAAAAATCCGCACCGCTACCTGGAGTAACGTGAGAAGCAAATTTGAGTTTAAAATCGGCTCCCGTCGGAATTGTTCCCGCAGGAATAGTGCCTGCAATAGTAGTACAAGGGATTGGAGTATCTGCTGCACTGCTCATTGAAGTTGAAGTTACCAAATCAACCCAAGTTGTTCCTCCATCAACCGAATACTGAACATCAAAATTTCCATCAATAGTTGCACTCGAGGTATACCCTTTTGCTAAATACTTAAATGAATAGTTAAGCGCTGTTGCATTTGATAAAGTAGATGCGTATATCAAATACCAATCTTGCACATTAGTGGACCAACTGCTCTCATACAAATTTACATAGGCTGTTTTAGTACCAGCACATGCCGTACCAGCATCAATACCAAAAGTTGGATTTCTTGTTGTTGAAAGCGCTGAGTTAGAATAACTCGTCCAACTAGTTGGAAGAGCTGTACCCTCAAAACTTTGATTAACAGTAATTTGAGCAGATAACCCTATACCAAGAATTAAGAGCGACATAAGTAATAGTTTTTTCATAATCTAAAATTAAAAATTAAGTTTGTATATCAAATTTATAAAAGTTTTTAATATTACAAAATAAATTGATAAAAAAATACAAACATCGTAATACTTTAAACATAATAATAAAATATCGATAAAACATCATAATCGTAACAAAAACCCGCACCAACTAATAGTTCCAAAATATATATTGCAAAAAAAAAGCAGCTCAAAAATGAGCCGCCTTTCTATTAACCTAAATTATGAATTATTTTTTAATTGCTTTGAAACTTTGAGTTTTACCATCATTTCCAATAACCTTTATAACATAAGCCCCTGACTTCAAGTCCGTAAGATTCAATCTTGAACTAGGATTATTAAAAGTTTTCACTAATCTACCAGAGATATCATATACTCCAATTGATTTAATATCTCTAATGTTTGAAATATTAATA
>NZ_JBYVEB010000085.1:0-13895 GCF_058117085.1 Chryseobacterium sp. CG10_8
AAAAAAAAATCTACTCGAAGTGATGATTAAAAATTCTAAGATTGAATGTTATTCTGTTTTCAACAAAGATTTCAATACCGATTTCATTTCTTCATCTTGTGGTGAAATCGAATAGTAATGGGCGATTTTTCCCTTCTGGTCAATAACCATAAATCGAGGAATCCAGTTAAGCTCGATGTAATTATTGAAATTATTCTCCCAACCTTCATCGAACCAATAGTTTTCATTGTTTTTAAGGTTAAATTTTTCTAACCCTTTCCCCCATTGCTCTTTGGAACGATCTAAAGAAAAATAAATAAACTTTACATTAGGAATCTCTTCCTTTAGTTTTGTTGTTTGAGGCAAAGCGTTAATACAGTCTCTACACCAGCTCGCCCAAAAATCAATGACCACAACTTCTCCTTTATGCTTTTTCAGCACATCCGAAATCGTGATTTTCTTACCTTGAGAATTGGTGATTTTCTGTGCTAATGCAGATTTACTCAATTCGGTTTTCATTACAGCTGGAACCTCCTGCGAATACGCGCAAGAACCCAAAATAAAAGATAATATTATTAATATAATTCTCATTTAGATACTTTTTCTAATAATGCTATTGGTTTTCCTGAAGCAAAAGATACTTTTCCATTAATGACAGGCATCGAAGCTCCAGAATAAGCGTCTCTAATTTGGTCACCTTCATTAAAAACACTTGAAACATCAATTTCGATGGCTTTGTTGGTATCAAGATCCAAGCCAATTACCACCGCATCCTTCTTGTTTCCTGTATTCAAAACGCGAGAAAACCAATAAGGGCTATTAGACATCATTTGATGAACTCCCGCTCCAACAGAAGGGTGTTGAGCTCTAAACCGCCCTAATCTTTGCCAATACGCAAGTAGACTTTGCGTTTCTTTATTATTCTTGATGTCCTCCCAATTCATGTTGCTTCTCAAATTAGCATCTCCTTCCGCTCCTTTCACATGCAAAGAACGTCCAGTTTCGTCACCGTAATAAATTTGAGAAATACCAGGTGTCAACAATAATTTTGTAGCTGTTTCGTAAGTTCGTTTTCTATCAACGTCAAAAGGAGAACCGTCATCATGTGAGGTTGCGTAATTAAGAACAGTCTTCCCTTTCAAGGAACTTTGAAGAATATCGTTATACTTGCTGAAAATCTCTTCATAGGATTTGTTAGCATCCCCTTTGAAGTCGAAATTAATCAAACTATGAAAACCATTTTTATAATAATCTACTTTGACGTCGCCAAAGTTATAATCCCTTCCCTGCGAAATTCCATATCCATACACTTCTCCTACAGTGAAAAATGGTGAATTATCTAACACTTTGTTTGGGTTATTCTTTTTATATTCTTGAAATGCAGTTTCGCAAACTTTCTGAAAATCGTCCCAAACATCTTCATTGGTATGTTTTACAGTGTCCGCACGATATCCATCAATACCGAATTCTCTCACATAGTCCGATAACCATTTCATTATATAATATTTGGCAGCTCTTGGATAACCAGTTTTAGCGAAAAATTCGTTCAATTCTGCCAATTCTTTCTCATATCTACCTTCTTTTTTCCATTTTTCCACCAACATTGGAGGCAACTCAACAGGCTCATTAGATTCTGTCAAAACATCGGGTAAATTAGCAACAAGTGTACAAGCTGTTGTATTGAGATAGTTATCATATTTACATTGAGGAGAAGTTCTCACCCAATTATTTGGAAAAACCGGATCAATGCCGGTTACAGGTCCAGTATGATTAATTACCGCATCCAAAACAATTCTGATTCCTTTTTTATGCGCTTTTTCTACTAGTTCTTTAAGATCTTTTTCCGTTCCGAAGTTAGGATCAAGTGCGGTCCAATCTTTTGCCCAATATCCATGAAAACCATACGTCTTACCTGTTCCTTCATCGGTTGCACCATGAATTTGTTCTACAATAGGAGTCATCCAAATGGCATTAACTCCAAGATTAGTAAAATATCCATCATCTATTTTCTTAATTACACCGCGCAAATCACCACCTTCAAAACCTCTTAAAACAGCTGCCTTTTCTGTTCTTCCAAAGCTAACGTCGTTCTTTGTATCTCCATTGTTAAAGCGGTCTGTCACCAAAAAATACAAATTAGCTCCATTCCAATCAAAACTTGCCTCTGTTGAAATATTATTAGAAGAAGATTGATTTTTGCTCACAGAATTACATGAACTAAGCGCTAAAACACTACATAAAATCAGAATATTTTTTTTCATTTTTTATTGAAATTATAAAGGTCTAAATATACTGATTTTTTCACTAAAATAGGCTGAACTAGGGAGCATATCAATTCAATTCTGTATATTTGTCTGCTAATGTCTTCGGGGTAAAACCTTGATTAATGAGGTTAAACGCTATGCTTTTTGAGGCAGGTTCGGAAAACAAGATTTTTATCACCTTTGTGGATCTTTTTAAGTTTTTTTGAATTCCTTTGCATAGGTGGTGAAAAATCGAATTGTCTAGGAAAAATCAGACAAGGAGAACTAATTAATATTTTGAACTCTGATAATGAGCGTAGTTGTAAGACAAGGCTTTAAATATACTTTGATTGGTTACCTAGGTTTTATCTTGGGTGCACTATCTACTTATTTTGTTTTTCCATTTGATTTCGAATTCTATGGAAGACTGAACTACATCTTGAATACTGCTGAAATTTTTGTTCCAGTGGTTGTATTTGGAATTTCTTATGCTAATATTAAGTTTTTCCTGCAATCTCAAAAAGAAGGAAAACACCAGAATGTGCTATCACTTTCTTTCGCTGGAATTATTATCAATTTCATTGTCTTTATCGGGCTGTTTTTCCTTTTTCATTACTTTTTTCCTCAGTATAAAGAAAATCAATGGTGGAACCTTAAGGCTATTATTTTACCACTTATTCTTGTACTTGCATTGAGTCATCTTCTCAATCGGTACATCTCCAATTACAAGCGCATCGTTATCCCTAATATTTTTGAGAATATAATGCCAAAGATGGCTAATCTAGGCGCTTTTTGTCTCTTTGTATTCTTAGGCGCTACTCAAAGTTGGTCCTTCTTATTCTTTTTCGGAATGTTTTTTACTTCCTTAGTTGGATATATTATTTATGCAAATAAATTAGAAAAAATCACACCCGATTTTGGAACTGCATTTATCAAAAAAAACCAATTTTGGAAGCAATTTCTCAATTATGGATTTTATGGATTTCTCGGAAATATAGGAAACTATATTGCCATAAAAATTGACACGTTAATGATTGGCGAAGCACTTGGGATGGAAGAAGTCGGTATCTATAAAACACTCATCAATGTAATATCTCTGATTTCCATCTCGCAATTGGGATTATTCAATATCTCCTCTCCTCTTATCAACAAGTACCTTGCAGAAGATGATATGGAAGAATTGGATAGATTTCACAAAAAGACTTCACTCGGTTTATTCTTTATTGGCTCTGTTTTGTTTTCTTGTATTTTGGCAGGTTTTCCATATCTAGCCAACATCATAAAAAATGGGACGATGCTGCAAGAGTCGGAGCCTGTCATTTGGATTATCGGTTCTGCTGTTTTATTTGATTTAGCAACCGGATTTAATGGTAATATTATCTCGCTTTCCAAGTACTATCGTTTCAATATTATTGTGATGATTTTTCTTGCGTTTTTGACCATTACACTTAATTTCTATTTCTTAAAAAACACACAACTAGGAATCGTTGGAGTTGCCCTAGCAACGGCAATTTCGTTGACACTGTACAATATCACCAAGATCGTTTTCAATTATGTAAAATTCAAAGTGCAGCCTTTGACGATTGAAATGCTCTTTACCTCAATCCTATGTTTTTTGGCAATTAGTGTAGCGATTATATTACCAGATTCAGAGAATAACTTTGTTAATTTGGTGTACAAACCAGCTCTTGTATTGGTATTTTTATTTATTGGAAACTACTTCCTGAAAATCTACTCGCTTGACAAATACCTTAACAAGGATTTTATCAAGAACCTATTCAAATTCTAAAGGACAGAGGCTTTTCTTACAACGAATTAATCTTTATTTAAAGGAATCTTACTTAGAAACTAAGCTAAAAATCGTTTCTTCTAAACGAGAAAGTACGCTTTTTTCGCTAAAGCTATTTTCAAAATCATATTGAATAGAAGATGCTTCAAGAAGTATATTTTCAAAATTATTGGAAGTTCCTACAACAAATGGATAGATTCCGCTATATTCAATAGGAAAGACGCCCATCTTGGCAAAAGAAATGCAATCCCCAATGTTACCACTCATCTTGGTTTTGCCGTAGATTTCCTTTACACTCATAAATTCGGTTTCGCGTTGGATTGCACACCACAAAACATTGGCTTTTCTCATCCAAAATTCGAATTCGGGTTGGGAAACCCTTTCTTCAAAATAAGTAATTTCGACATTGGAAGGTTTCTTTTTTTCAAAATCTTTTATCCACAGCAACTCCATTCCTTCAGCCTTTCCTAACATCACCAACCTCATTTCTGACTTGAAGTTCAATGCTTTTCCAAGAATCATTTGATAATCTCTCCTTTCTTGCGAAACACTTCCCGGAACCACAATTGTGAGGGAATCCTTCTTAGTCTCCGAAATCAATTTCGTAAAAAAAACAGGTAAAAAAGAATATTGCCCATCAACCATACTTTCATCCAAAACCAACAAACTTTTCGCCTGAGAAAACACTTTGGGAGCAGAAAGCAACCCTTCTTTGAAGAGAAGTTTTAATCTATACAAAGTCTCCTTTTTAAAAATATTTTTAAAAACCTGAAACCTCTTAGCTTTTGAAAAATTTTTGTTGTGAACAATGATTGCGGTAGGGAAATTCGCGGAAATTTGCTTAAAAATTTGAAAATACCGATGCACGGTTCCTATGATTATCAAATCATAATTTTTACCTTCGAGTTGATTAATAACGGTTTCCTTTAAAACTTCAAAAACATGCTCTTCATTCTCCCAATTGAGCCTTTTCAGAATCTTTTTCGAACAATAGAAATCCGCCGAAATCTGCTTTGACTGCTCAATAAGTAACTTAAAATTATTGACAATTTCAGCATGGGTATCGAGTTCGATATAGGCAATTCTTGCAGTCGGATTATCCAAAGTCATGAGGTCAAAAGAACTGAAAATTTAATTCAAAATATTGTAATACAATAAGTTGAAATTAAAAAAAGTTAACATCTAGTTATTTACTTACAGTATAGATTTTCTCACCGTTCATCCATGTTTCTAAGACTTTGGTATCCAAAATTTTATCCTCTTGTACTGTCATCAAGTCTTGGTTTAAAACAACAAAATCAGCTACTTTTCCTTTTTCCAAACTTCCTTTTTTGGATTCATCGAAACTTGCTTTTGCAGCCCAAATCGTCATCCCTCTAAGTGCTTCTTCGCGAGTTAAAGCGTTTTCTGGATGAAATGCCTTGCCATCCTTCTTTAAAGTATCTTTTCTAGCGACTGAAGCATAAAAAGTCTTTATAGGATTAATCTCTTCCACTGGAAAATCCGTCCCCAAAGGAATCCAACCATTCTGTTTCAATAATTCTTTGTAGGCATAAGAAGTTGTGAGACGTTTTTTTCCCAATCTAGATTCTACCCAAGACATATCAGAAGTAGCGTGAGTCGGCTGAACCGAAGGAATGATACTGTATTTCCCAAACAAAGGAATATCTTCCGGTTTTACCACTTGTGCGTGCTCTATCCTCCAACGCTTGTCATTGGTTCCACCCAAAATTTTACCATAAGTACTAAGCACTTCTCTATTCGCTGCATCTCCAATGGCATGTGTACACAACTGCAAATTAGAAGAATTAAGCTGAGTTGCAAGCAAAGAAAGTTCGTCACTATTTTTAAGTAAAAATCCTTTCCAATGAGCTTTATCACTATAATCCTCAATCAAGGCCGCTCCTCGTGAACCCAAAGCTCCGTCAGAATAGACTTTGTATCCTCCAAAAGTGATATTTCCGTTGGTAAACCTTCCTTTACCAATCCAAGTAGAGTAGGTTAAAGGGTCATCTTCTAACAAAGCAAAAACCCTCATTTTCAAAATATTTTTTTTCTGAGACTTTTCTAAAAATGCAAACATTTTCTCAGAAATCCCACAGTCATGAACCATTGTCAAGCCATTCGCAAAACAATCATTCTGAACACTCTTTAGATAACTAAATCCTAATTCTTCAGAAACTTCAGGAATATGCTTCTCTACCAAAGCCATTGCATTATCAATTAAAATCCCTGTAAGAATCGTATCTTTCTTCTCAATTTCACCTCCAACCACTTCTGTTTTGTAGGTAATCCCTGCCATTTCTAATGCTTTTTGATTAGCAATGGCAGCGTGTCCATCAATACGCTTCAAAAACACTGGTTTGTTCGGGAATAATTCATCGAGTTTCTCTTTGGTCGGAAATTCTTTAACTCCCCAATCGTTTTGGTCCCAACTTCTTCCATAGATCCACTTTATCGGTGAATCTTTGGCATAAGTAGTCAGTTTCCCCAAAGCTTCATCCCAAGATTTGGTTCCAGACAAATCGCATTTCCACAAATCCAAAGCATAGGCCGTAAAGTGACAATGCGCATCAATAAATCCAGGAACGATGACATTGCCTTTCATATCATGAATTTTGGGTGCGCCATACTTCAATGCGATGTCAGAATCGCTTCCTACCTCCAGTACTTTGCCTTCTAAAATAGCCATGGATTGACCCACGTCAAAAGTCTCATTAGCAGTATATATTTTTGCATTTTTAATGATGACATCAACCCGAACTTTGATTTGGGCAGAAGCCAAACTTCCTATCATTATTATAAAAAGGAACAGTTGTTTTTTCATAAGGGCTTTAATTTCTTTAACATTTTTTCCCAACGGTATTTTCTGATAAATTCTTTTTCTTCATCAGAGAGATTTAATTCTGCTTTTTGTTTTCGATAAGAATTCATCGTCACAAAAAACTCAAACAATGACAAATTCCTCCAAGATGACTTGAGTGAAGATAGCATTGCTAACGGATAATCGAGTCCAATATTATAAAAGTACTCTCCCATCTTCCGTGCTCTTTCGTTTTTATATTTTTGCGCAGTTGGACGAAGGTGTTTCACCCACAAATCTTTGATGGTAACCACCTCCCAATCGTGCATTTTGGCCAACATAATATCCAAATTATCCCAACCCAAAATAGGTCTTAGCCCATTGATATCCACAAAGCATTCTCTTCGATAGGACTTAATAGGACCTCTTACATGGTCTTTGTCAGAAAGGTTTTCGTGCTCCCAAACTCCATCTTTTTCAACATAAACAAGACCAGAAACCATCCCTACTCTTGAATCTCTTTCGTATTCCCTGACAATTTTTTCTAAATAATTGGTCGGAAAAATAATATCTGAATCAAATTTACAAATTACATCGTAATCATTCCAATATTGCGATTCCAAACCCCTATTGAAAGTATGGACAACTTTGGCTCCAGGAGAATGCTCGGATTTTTCCAAATACAAAACCTCGAACCTTTCATCATGTCTCGCAAATTCATCTGCGATACTTCCCGTCTTATCTGTTGAACCATCATCCACGATGACACAATAGAAATCTGAGAAAATCTGATTCTTTAACGATAGTAAAGTTTCCGTCAAAAAGACTTCTTCGTTATGAGCTGGTATAATAATTAAAACTTTCAAAATAAATAATCTAAAAACGCATCAAAACCTGATGCGCAATATTAACAATTATCTTGGATACTTTTCTAATAAAGCCTTCAAAATAGCCCAAGTTTCACCATCTACGATCCCATCAAAGTTTGTCGGACGAAAATGATACTGAAAAGCTTCTACCACTTTCCTATTTTGATTATCCCAATATCCGGAAGGATTGATGTCGTATCCAAATTTTTGTAAACCTGACTGGACTTCAAAAATAAAAGAAGATGCAGATTGCTGACTTTGTATATTTGTAGCTAATGCTTGTTTCATATATTTCTCTTTAGTTACCTCATCGTACCACATTCCTAGTTGATATTGGTCGTAAAGCATTTTCCACGGAAACTCGGGACCTGGATCTTGTTTTCTAGTAGGCGCAACATCAGAGTGTCCCAAAATATTGGTGGGCGGAATCTGATATCTATTCGAAATATCTTTCATCAAAGCAGCTACTTTTCTTACTTGCATTTCATCAAAAGGTGCAAAAACTCTTTTCCCCAGCGAGTCTACAACATAACCATCATTAACAATCTCAATCCCGACAGAATTATCGTTCATATTTTTATCATTACGCCAAGAACTAATACCAGCGTGATAAGCCCTTTTATTTTCATCTACTAATTGATAAATCTCTTTATCTTCTAGTTTATTTACTAAATAATGCGCGCTTACTGATTGCTCAGTCAAAACTCTCACCGATTTATCATGATCCAATGCGGTATAATGAACAATTAAATACCGTTGTCTAAAATTTTGTGCTACGGCAGGAAAATGAGTTTTCACGACTCTATACCCAAGTGGATTAGCTGAAACTATAGAGCCATAACTTATGGTATTATCATTTTTTGAAGCATCTCCAATATTTTGTTTAAAAAATTCAATCCCTTGGATTTTGGTAACCTCGGGCTTCTTTACCGGCACGGGAGTTGTCGGAGTTGTTACGCTCTGCGGAAGCGTTTTATCTGTGTTTGTTTTAGTTACCGGTTTTTGCGATGTGCAAGAAACGGCAAAAAGGCATGCCGCAAAGGCTATAAACGATTTATGCATTTTTGTTATTTTTTATATGTCGCTCAAAAATAAGAAAAATTTTGTGTAAAAAATTTTGGTAGATATAGAAAACTGTTTTATATTTGCACTCGCAATTGAGGAACAGAAGATCATTAAAATTCAATTGTAAGGAGGGTTGCCGGAGTGGTTAACGGAGCAGTTTGCTAAACTGTCGACTTTCGGGTCGCATGAGTTCGAATCTCATACCCTCCGCAATCGGGAATCATTCGGGGTGTAGCGTAGCCCGGTCATCGCGCCTGGTTTGGGACCAGGAGGTCGCAGGTTCGAATCCTGCCACCCCGACTTTTTAAAAAATTCCTTCGGGAATTTTTTAGTTTTAGCACTATGGGTGCGTAGCTCAGCTGGATAGAGCATTCCGACTTAATCGGAACGGTCACAGGTTCGAGTTACTTTTAAAAAAAATGGGTGCGTAGCTCAGCTGGATAGAGCATTCCGACTTAATCGGAACGGTCACAGGTTCGAGTTACTTTTAAAAAAAATGGGTGCGTAGCTCAGCTGGATAGAGCATCTGCCTTCTAAGCAGACGGTCACAGGTTCGAATCCTGTCGCGCTCACGAAAGGGAAATCATTTTTGATTTCCCTTTTTTGTTATTTTTACTTCATGTGTTTTGTATATATTTTATACTCTGAAAATTTAGACCATTTCTATATTGGTCATACTTGCGAAGATTTGAGCGAGCGAATCAGAAAACACTTATCTAATCATTCGGGATTTACGGCTAGGGCGAAAGACTGGAAAATCGTTTATTTTGAAAAATACGAAACAAAAAGCGAGGCTTACAAAAGAGAACTTCAAATAAAAAGTTGGAAAAGCAAAATAAAAATTCAACAACTTATTGATAGCTCAACTGGATAGAGCATCCCGACCATAAGTCGGGACAATCACAGGTTCGAATCCTGTCGCGCTCACGAAAGGGAAATCAAAAATGATTTCCCTTTTTTGTTTTTTAATTTCTTCAAAAAAGAATAATCTACTGATTATTTTGTAATTTTATTTCTCCAAAAACAACACAAATATGAAATATTTATTCATGCTGTCCCTAAGCATGTTTTCATGGATAAGCTGCAATCACAAAGCGGAAACAACACAAGCTGGAGATACTAAAAATTCAAAATCAGACTCAGTCTCAGCAAAAAGCCTGAAACAGATTACCAATTTTGATAAAGACATCAAAACCATTCATGTCATGGTTGCCTTATGCGATAACAAGTTTCAAGGAATCGTTCCTGTCCCTGCAAAAATTGGAAACGGTCAAGACCCGCAAAACAACTTGTATTGGGGCACAGCATATGGTATTAAATCTTATTTCAAAAACAGTGCAGATTGGAAATTATTAAAAAATAGAACTGTTGATAAGGTCATTTTAGAACGTGCTATCTTCAAACACAAAACAAAAAATTATTATTTGGTTGCTGACGCCTATGATGGACAATACATCAAACAAACCACCATTGATTTTCTTAACAGCAGTGCAGGTTTGGAAAAAGATACGATTAAAATCAATGGAAAGACGTTAGGAATTAAGGGAAATTCCAAGTTGGTCTCCTACATTGGACATGATGGCCTAATGGATTTCAAAGTAGATGAAAAATTCACCAATACAGATCAACAAAAACGTGATATCATTATTCTGGCTTGCTACAGTAAATATTATTTTCAGCCACATATACAAAATGCCAATGTTAACCCTTTGGTTTGGACCAATGGATTGATGGCACCTGAAGCCTACACTTTACACGATGCCTTGACAGGTTACCTCAACAATGAAACCAACGAACAAATCCGAACAAGAGCAGCAGCAGCCTATTCAAAATATCAAAAATGCTCTATAAAAGCCGCAAGGAATCTTTTGGTTACTCAATAAACAAAGTCTTTCTTCGTTAATACTAAAAACATAATTAATGAAACTTTTTTCAAAGCTAACCACCCTATTGATTCTCCACTTCTTCATTGTTAACGCAACAGCTCAAGATTATGAGCTTAACAATCCGAAACTAATTTCCTATTACAAAAATATTAATAATGCAGAAAGGAACATCGTAGGGAATAATTTAGACTCTGCTTTAACTTTCTACGAAAAAGGATTTTCTAAAAATAAAAAACCTCCTGCTGTCGATATTTATAATAGTATGCAAGTTACCATTCAACTAAAGGATAAAAAATTTGCATCTCAACAATATCATTCTTTAAGATGTTTGAAATATCCTTT
Source organism: Chryseobacterium sp. CG10_8 (assembly GCF_058117085.1). Taxonomy (NCBI): domain Bacteria; kingdom Pseudomonadati; phylum Bacteroidota; class Flavobacteriia; order Flavobacteriales; family Weeksellaceae; genus Chryseobacterium; species Chryseobacterium sp. CG10_8. The sequence goes on from NZ_JBYVEB010000085.1 coordinate 10,977, forward strand.
TGACGAAAGTTTCGCAATAGAAAACAAGGATCTAATCGATAAGAAAGAAAAAAAATGTAAGATTGCATTTGACGAAAGTTATAAAAATGTACTGGATTCTCTGTTTTTAGAAGATCAATACTACCGTAAACTCTCTAAAGGTGACTACAAAAAGTTTCAAAAAGAAATGACTAAAGGAGACAGCCTTAATTCGACCAAACTTTTGAAACTGATACAATCTAAAGGCTTTCCAAGTGAATATGAAATAGGATTATCTTCTGCTAATAAAGTTTTTTTTCAAAATTTTTATTATATAATTTGGCATCAACTGGCTACTAACCTGTATAGCCCACAAAGGGTTAATTTTTCTAAAATTTTGCTAAAAGCTCTGAATGAAGGTAAAATAACTCCCGCGAATGCTGTTTTTCTTATCGATCTCAATAATGGAAAAAGTAATTACAATTCAAATATTTTTAATGTCCAAGCCTTTCTTAAACTGAGTGACGACCCGGTGGAACAACAAAAACAACTGGACAACATCAATGAATATCTCGATTGTTGTTATGTCCATCCACTTTCTGATCCACAGAATAGGAAACCTGAAATTGAAAAAATTGTTTCTCAAATTAATAATGAGCGAAAAAAAATGGGTCTAGACACACTTGAAGAGTTGTCAAAAAAAGCTGTTTTTAATGTAAACAACAAAAGATTCGAATTCATAGACGCAAAAATAAAGACTAATGCATGGAATAATGATGAAGAAATCGAAAATTGGAAAAAGAATTTCGGTCTAAAAAAACTTAAAGACGGTTCTAAATAGAATTTCGTTTCCCTACTTTTGCATCCGTGAAACACCTCGTTATTATTGGCCTTGTTATTCCAGAACCTGCTTCTACAGGAGCTGGACATCGGATGATGCAGATCATCCAATTATTTAAGGATTGGGGTTACAAAATTACCTTTCTAACCTCAGCCAACAATGTTGAATTTTCTGAAAAAATGGAAATTCAGAAGATTGAGCTCAATGATTCTTCTTTTGATAATTTAATTAAAAGTCTGAATCCAGATGTGGTTTTGTTTGACCGTTACTTGAGTGAAGAACAATTCGGTTGGCGTGTTTCAGAACAATGCCCAAATGCGGTTAAGATTTTGGATACGGAAGACTTACATTTTCTGAGAGAAGCGAGACAAAAAGCCTTTAAGCAAAACCAACCTTTCAAAAACCAAGATTTATTGAATGATGTTTTCAAAAGAGAACTCGCTTCTATTTTGAGGTGCGATTTGTCTTTAATTATTTCTGAATTCGAAATGAATTTGCTTCAAAATCAATTCAATATCAACCCAGAAATTTTGTTTTACCTTCCTTTTCTAACAAGTGATTTTTCAAAATCGAATAAGGGATTCGAAGAACGTCAACACTTTGTTAGCATTGGAAATTTTCTACATGAACCCAACTGGCAAACGGTTCTTCAACTCAAAAAAATCTGGAAAAACATCAGACAACAACTTCCAAATTCGGAGCTTCACATTTATGGCGCTTATGCTTCCGAAAAGGTTTTTCAATTGCATAATGAAAAAGAAGGTTTTATTGTTAAAGGAAGAGCGGATTCAGTTAAAAACATTTTCAGTCAATATCGGGTTTTATTAGCGCCTATTCCTTTTGGAGCTGGTTTGAAGGGCAAACTTTGGGAAAGTATGGTATATGGAATTCCCAACGTAACGAGTTCAATAGGTGCAGAAGCCATGAATGGAAATCTTGTCTGGAATGGCTTTATTGAAGACGACGAAGCTCAATTTGTCAAAAAATCAATTGAACTTTATTCCAACAAAAATATCTGGAAAACCTCTCAAGAAAACGGCTACGACATTATTGAAAATCGATTCAAAAAAACGCTTTTTGCAGAGCCTTTCAAAAAACGAATTTTAGAGTTAGAAACTCATTTACAAAAGCACCGTAACCACAATTTTTTAGGACAAATTCTACAACATCATCAACTGAATTCTACCAAATATATGAGCAAATGGATTGAGGAGAAGAATAGAAAGTGAAATTGAGGTTGAGACTGAGTGAAAAAGATTATTTGATAAGTTTAATTTTCTCACCGTCCCAAGCGTAAAGTTCCTTTTCGGATTTTTTGGTTTCCTTTTCGTTTTCATCAACTTCAATATCTTCCATTTGATAGATGATGTGATTCGATTTTCCTCCTTCGTCGTTGGGGAAAATTAACTCCTCCGAATGCGAATAAATTCCAGCTTCGCCAACACTCATTAACTGAGGAAGCAAAATCAATTTTCCGTTCGTAAATAAAAGATATTGAGTATGACTTGATATTCCACAAGCTGCCCCGAGAACTTCCGCTTTAATGACGTAATCAACGTTTTTCAAACCCATTTTCTCCATCAACTGAAAACTTCCAAAATTAAGGGATTCTCCAACTCCTGATTCAAAAACTTGCTCATCTAACAACTCAAGCCCTTTCATGGCTTTAACACCACCAACAGTTCCAATATACTCCTGTTGAAATTTTTTATCAAATTTCTTTTCTGATTTGAAAACTCCAAAAAGAAAATCCAGTCCTTCTCTATGACGATAACCCACACACAAATTTCCACCCCAAATATACCCTTGTGATTCCTGCTCTCCCTTTTTATAGGATATTCTGTACCATGGCGCACTTCATTCGTCAAGTTGTAAAATCACCTTGGTCTTTTCTAAAATCTTAACGACTTGATTACTCTTCAAGGAATCAATTATCAGTGCTTTCAAGTCTGTCGATTGACGAACTCGCGTATCGTTGGTGAATATTTTTTGAGTTGTATTTTCTTCTAAATCAAAAATTCCATTGGAATAAATTTCTGATTCTTGACCAAACAAAAATGAGCAAAAAAAGCATGAAAAACAGGAAGTAAGCCTTCATAGTAAAGCATTTATGAACTTTA
>NZ_JBYVEB010000086.1:0-13304 GCF_058117085.1 Chryseobacterium sp. CG10_8
AAATTAATTAGTCATAATATCGTTCTTCCACTTGTACCAATCATCGAGAAAGTAATCCAAAACGACTGGATTGTCAATGGTATTGATTTTTGTACTAACAATACTGATGTCTTTGGGCATTTCAAAGGCATTTTGAAACACATTTTCGGTTAAAAATTTTAGATCTCCTGGAACTTTGCGATGAACATTCTGATCAAAATCCGAGTTCTTTGCAATCGTATAACCCCAAAATCCAAAGGAAGGAACGTAGACCTGATACGTTTTGACGTAAGGAAATATTTCTGAAACTGTATTTTTGATACAACTAAAGGCGGTGTTAGAATAATAGACTTCACCTGATTGAGTCACAAAAATCCCGTCTTCTTTCATACTACGTCTCACCAAACCGAAAAATTGTTTGCTATACAATTTTGCAATCGCATCTACAGAAGGGTCAGGCAAATCAGCAATAATGACATCATATTCTTTGATATTATTACTCAAAAAAGTGAACGCATCATCGGTGATCAAATGAACTCTGGAATCCAAGGATGCTTTCTGATTAATTTGGAGTAAATATTTGTTTTTTTTTGCTAAATCAAACATCGCTGCATCAATATCAACCACGTCTATACTCTTGATGTAACTATGTTTGAGTACTTCTCTGCTTGCAAGATTCTCCCCTCCTCCTAATATCAAAACATTTTGAGGTTGCGGATGCATTAACAATGGAACATGGACTAACATCTCGTGATACCGATGTTCGTCCTTGGAACTGAACTGGATACTTCGGTTAAGATATAATTTGACATCATCGTTTTCCTTTGTAATGACAATTTTTTGATATGGAGATTGAAGATTTTCAATGATGGGACTTTTGTAGATTTTTTCCTCCCAAACCTTGAGTAAGGTCCCTGCTTTGAAGGTTAAAACAATCAAAAGAATGAGAATCGCTACACCGGCCCAAAAAGTTTTGTTTCTTTTCTTAACCAAAATAATATTGAGCCATAACCCAAGAATAATATTAATTGCCCCAAACAGTAACGAGGAATAAAATAGTCCCACAAAAGGCAGCAAAATAAAAGGAAACACCAATGTTGCCATTAATCCACCGATATAATCTAATGACAAAAAATTGGATAGGTTATCTTTGTACTTAGTATTATCATTAATAAAAGTCAATAGCGGAACTTCCATCCCAGTCATTATTCCTATAAAAAACATGATAATGAGGCAAGCTGATTGCAAAAGTGCGGGATCCACATTGACAAAGAGGAAATATAGCAGAGGTACCGATATTCCACCAATAAAACCGAGTGCGATCTCAATCAGGACAAAAAACTGAAGTGAGTTATCTTGAAGAAATTTGGATAAATAAGCTCCAATTCCCATAGAAAACATATACACTCCAATTAATATTGAAAACTGCATCACTCCATTTCCTAAAAAATATGTTGCTGTTGAACTAATAAGAAGCTCGTAAATTATTGAGCAAACACCTGCGACAAATACTGAAAATGAGAGTACTTTTATTTTTGTTTTCAAGATAATATTTTTATATTTGGTTGTAAAATTATTCAAATATGAAAAAAAATCACACACCAATTTCATTTTTTAATCATAAAAATAAGATCCTGATTGCTGCGGTATCAGGATTGCTTGTTTTACAGAGTTGTGGCGGCGGTGACGGAAGCCCAAGAATTAAAGATGGAAAAACCTCAACAATCTACGAATCCTCAAAAGGTACAGTGACCGAAGTTGAGGAAGTTGCACCTGGTGACGATTTCAAAATCATTGATGAAAAAGTCATTGACGAAAAAGCAAAATCAACTGCAATTGTACATTATCTTAACGGAAAAGTAGATACGGTATCGCTTCAAAAACTACAGTCGGAAGCTCAAACGGGTAATCATACGCATTCTGCGTTAAGAGGTGTACTTATGTATTCTCTAGCTTCTGCGTTTTTTAACAGAAACCTAGCCAACACATCTCCTAACTCTAGTTATTACAAAAACTCAGAGGCTTACAATAAATCAACAGGTCTTAAAAACGACATTCAAAAATCTGCAACTTCAAGAAGAGTGACCGTTCCTGGTGGTTCTTCCAAAGGTTATGGAGGTGGAAAATCTTTCAGGTCTTATGGAGGATAACAGATTCAAAGAGGTTAGAAAATTCAAAAAAAGTGAGCTCCCGTTGACTTTGCAAAACTTCTATGGAGATGAGTATCTGTATGAAGAAGTCCTAGGAGTGTATTCAACAGAAATTAGTCGATATCGATTTATCACTGAGGAAGGATACAAGCTTTTTGAGCAAGCTACCGAAAAAATCATTACAGAAAAATCGTTGCAACAATTACAGATTCCTTCTTTTTTTCATTCTGCGATCGAAAAATCTTGGAGAGAAAGAGACCGCAATCCATTTCTATTGGGACGATTTGACATCAATGGAGGGATTGATGAGAAGAATGCTAGAATCATCGAATTCAATGCAGATACTTGTAGCACCATTCCAGAAACTATTGTTTGGCAAAAAATGCAATTACAGGAAATACCCATGTCAAAAGGACAATTCAACAATCTTGAAAAAGATGTGGAAGCGACCCTACTTCGACTAAAGGCTTCTATTCCGTTTCCTCAACCTTCTTTCTTAGCTTCATCATTTGGTCATATCGAGGACAAAAACAATTGCAACGTTCTTCTCAATATTGCCCACAAATCAGGATATGAAACCTTTTATACTGATTTAGAAAACGTAGTTTTTGCGGATGAAGGTATCTTCTTCGAGATTGGGGGCGAATATCAACCGGTAGATGTATGGTTCAAGATGATTCCTTGGGATTGGATGTTCCATGAAGAGCCAGAACTCGCAAAAAATCTTGTCCGAATTATAGAAAACAACCTTTGTATCGTGCTTAATCCAGCTTATACAGCGATTTGGCAAAACAAACTTTTCTTGAACTATATTACAAAGAATTTTCCTAATACATTTATTGCAGAAACCTTTGATGACCCCTTTCCATTGTTTGGTAGAGAGTACGTTGAAAAGCCAGTCTATGGAAGAATGGGTGAAAATGTAAAAATTCCTAACAAAAACTTGGAAACAAAAGGAGATTTTGGAAATCAAACTAAAGTCTATCAAAGATATTATCCTTTGGATAAGGATGAAGAAAATTATTATTATCAACCAGGAGTGTTCTACACCACGCAACCATCAGCGCTTAATTTTCGCGCAGAAAACAAGGAAATAATTTCCAATGACAGCGAATTTGTCTCACACTACATTATCTAAACTATTATGAAAAAAGCACTTATTTTATTAGTAACATCTATATTTTTATTGTCTTGTTCCAATAATGTCGATATTGCCATTGACAACCCTACAGACCAATCCATTATTGTGAAAGTTGATACTTTGACAGTAGAAGTCCCAGCAAAAGAAGTTGTCTGGGTCGAAATGGGAAAAGGAGAGCATTCCATTACCTTAGAGGATAATTCGGTGACCAAGTACAATTTTACCGAGAGTACCTACTTCATTAATCCTACTAAAAGCGAATATCTAAAAGCAGAAGAGTTCTACGGTGACCAAACATACGAAGCTACCTACACTCATGAGATTCCAAACAAGAAAGTAAATTTTTACGGCATCGAAATGGACGGTAACTTTGAAGTTATCAAGGACTTAATCAACCCAGTTTCTTGGGATTATGGGCCTCGAGAACCACTTCCTGAAATGATTGAAATGGACGCAGAAGACAACTATGATGTGGTCATTAAGCTTTATGATTTGCAAGAAATCATCGGAATAATGACATCAGAACAGGCTCTTCAAGAAGAGGAAGGAAGTACTAGTGATTCCGCAAGTGGCGGTGTAATCGTTGGAGAACCAGAACGTATCGTCGCAGATTCTGCAAGTAATTAAAGGTATGCAGGAAAGTTTTAACAATATTGGACATCACACCATTTGGGATGTCTACCAATGCAATGCTAAAAACTGCTCTTTGGTTCCTGATGTCAAAATAATTCTAAATAGAATTGTTGATGAGCTACAACTTAATAAAGTCGATGAGGCTTATAAACAATTTGAACCTATTGGTGCTACAGGATTTATTTTGCTAGAAGAAAGTCATATCAGCATCCACACTTGGCCAGAAAAAAATTATGTTGCGATAGACGTTTTTTCATGTAAAGCTTTTGACATCGAAAAAATCAACAAATTAATAAAAGATTTCTTTGAAACCGACGCAATAGACACCCAAGTAATTACTAGAGGAATGACTTCAAAAATCATGAGTATCAGCAGTGAGAATTAATTTTCATCTCTAGTTTCTAAAAAGTGATAAAAGTCAAAATAAAATTTGAAACCGAAGCAGAAACGTTTTTTGCTTCGGTTTTATTTTTTTGAAGCTTTCATTTTCAATCGTTCTTGTTAGACTTATAGTCTTGAGCCAGGATTGCCTTCTCTCATTAATATGAGTCACTATCTAATATTTATCTCCGACGATGAATCAATCACAGGATAAAATCAAAAGTATATTCCTAAGCCATGCTTTACCAAAATAAGTCCATATGAGAATAATCTTGTCAAAATTACGTTAAATTGGTACAGTTATTGAAACTTAAATGTTTGAGTCAAATTAATGATTAGAATGGACTAATTATTTTTTTTACCCAAAATTAATTTTAAACAAAAAAAACAATGAAAAAAACTTTTTTAATTGCTTGTGCATCAGTATTGTTAGTAGCAACTTCTTGCGAGAAAAAAGAAAACGTATCTACTACAGAAACCGAAATAGAAGGAACTACAGCTGAAACTGGAGTATTATCAGAAACAGATGCTCAAGCTAAAATCGATGAAGCTCAAGCTAAATTAGATGAAGCGATTGCCAAAGGAGACAAAGTAGCTGAGGAAGCTGCAAGAAAAGCTCTTGACGAAGCTAATGCTGCATGGGAAACGGCTAAAAGTACAGCAACTGGAGCAATCGAAGATGCAAAAGCAGGGGCAACTGACGCAGTAAATGGAGCGGTGTCTGATGTTAAAGACGCTGCAAAAGACGTTAAAGCTGATGTTGAAAATGTTGCAACAGATGCGACAAATAAAGCAAAAACTACCGTAGATATCAAAGTTACAGAAGCAAAAGACGCTGTTAATACAGCTGCAACTGATACTAAAAATGCAGCAAAAGAAACTGTAAATAGTACTGTTGACAAAGTAAAAATAAAATAGTCACCTAGATTATTTTCTAATAAAAATGCACCTTTTTTTGAAGGTGCATTTTCTTTTTTCCTATTGACTAATTACTTTCACCAAGGATTTAATGTGGACTAACTTTTCCATCAACTCTTCTCGTGAATCTGCTAAAACATTGATGTGTCCCATTTTTCTTCCAGGTTTGGTGTCGGTTTTTCCATAGAGATGGATGTAGGTCTTTGGAAGTTTGAGAGCTTCCTCCAAGCCTTCGTACTTGACCTTTCCAGAATACCCTTCCTCTCCTACCAAATTAAGCATTCCGCTAAAGCCGAAAGCATCAGTGTCTGCCAACGGAAGATTTTTTAAAGTCCTATAAAATTGTTCGAACTGAGAATTAGCGTTACCTTCCTGAGTCTGATGTCCAGAATTATGCAACCTTGGAGCGGTCTCGTTCACCCAAACTTTACCATCTTTATCCAAAAATAATTCAATAGCAAAGAGTCCCGGAGAATCCGTAGCGTTAATAAATTTTTGAGCAATTTCATCGATTTGATTCTGGACGTCCTCCGAAATTTGACTTGGACAAATATTGAAATCTAACAAATTCAATTTGGGATCAGCAACCATTTCTGTAACAGGAAACGTTCTAATTTCACCATTCTGATTTTTAGCCACAATAATCGAAAGTTCTTTATCGATATCCACTAATTTTTCGATCACGGAAGGTTCATCCCAGAGCTTTTGCAAATCAGCCTCTGCCTTTATTAACTGAACTCCTTTCCCATCATAACCTCCAGTATTAAGTTTTTGAACGAAAGGCAAAGGAAAATCCACTTCGGATTTGCCATGAACTATCTGAAATTCTGGCGAAGGAATTCCCTTATTTTGATAAAATTGTTTTTGTAAAATCTTTTGCTGAATAATACTAATAATTCTCGGATTAGGAATCACTACTTTTCCTTCGGCTTCTAACTCGAAAAGCGCTTCGGTGTTGATATGCTCGATCTCGATAGTGATAACATCTTTATCCTTACCAAAATCAATAACATCTTGATAATCATCAAAATTACCTTGTTTGAAATGAGAAATATAAGCGCAAGAACAATCAGAATTAGGATCCAAAACATGGAACTCGTCATCATACTTCAATGCATCTTGAATAAACATTCGTCCCAATTGACCACCTCCGAGAATTCCTATTTTCATTTAATTTTAGATTTGCGCAAAAGTAAGCAAAATATAAAATTGAAGCAATTGTTCTACCACTTCCAAAAAACCAAACATCTCCAAGAAAATCAAAGTACATCACCATCTGAAAACGCAATGAAAAAAAGTATTTCCGAAGAATCTACTTACAATTTTCTTTTCGTCTCGTATCAATTAAATAGTTGATTTTCCAAATATTATCTTTCTTAACCAAAACAAAATGATTGACACCGCAATGAGAAAATTTACCCTGAAAATAGAACTGATAAGGAGTCCAAACAGTTGCCAAATCACCATCAATCTTAATGGTTTCAAATTTTATCCTTTCATCCAAATCATCTCTCTTAAATTTTGAAACAGAACTTACAAAATCTTCTAATTTCTCTGATTTGACCTCTGATTTGGCGGTAATGGTTTCTAAAATCGCATTTTCCGAAAATGCCAGCTTTATCTTGTTGGCATCAGCATTCTTCATACCATCAAACAATCCGTTGATGGTATTTTTGATATTGAGCTTCTCCTGAGATTGTCCAAAGACACAAGTCGAAATAAAAATACAGACTAAAAGTAGATTTTTCATTTTCAAAATTTTAGTATTGACATTCGTAAGAAAGGAAACATCCATTATTAATGCTAAATAATTAGTTACTAATCATTTAAAAACAATGATCTAAGAAACCTTCATGTATCCCACTTTCACAAAGTTCTTTTGATTTTCTAAGTTTGATTTTTCAAGAACAATCGAATATTTTTCTTTTGTACTTTCCGAAAGCAAATCATGCACATCGTAGATATCATCGATATCTACGCCATGTTTGTCATCAACATGACTAACAGCTCCGTCAAATCCCATGGTTTTATAAAATTCGGTTTCTTTTACCCGTTTGATGACCTCTCCCATCGTTTTCCCGACCGTCAAATGTTGCTCGTGAAATTCCTCAAAATAACCTTCTTTATAGCCTCCAAGGTTAATAAAAAACAAATTTTCTTCCGAATTTGAATTCTGTTTATCAACAATTTTAATTTCGTAACCATCGGCAAACTTAACTTCTTGATAGCAGTCGATGTGGATTTTAGCATCGCTCCAAAACGCTTTCATTTCGGGAATTAAATCTTCAAAAGTTTCAGCAATTCCGAAGAAAACATCGTGTTGTTCTATATTTCTACCTTTTGGCGTAGCACCAAGGATTACATAAAATAATTTCATTAAGGTCTTAATTTTTGTTCGACATTTGAAGGGGTAATTTAGCAATTTTACCTCCAAAAAAAGCCAAATAATGATCCCAAAAGTAAGTCTTGAAATGTGCACCTCCTTTTAAATTTTGCAAGATGTATTTCAATATATGATCATAATTGGAATAAAATCTTGAGGGAATGACGAGTTTCACTTTTTGATCCTTTATCAACCAAATCATTTCTCTTTTGTATTGATTAGAATTGTCCTGGACGAGAACATAGTAATCAAAATCTTGCCACTTAATGGTTTTACTAAAAAGAGGAAAAATATAAATTACTTCTATTTCATTGGGAGCTAAAGCCAATGTCTTAAAACCTGAATGAAAATTAATTAAAGAAATGAAAACAGCGAATCCAAAAAAATATGGGAACAGCAATCGAAACCAACTTTCATTTGACTCGACATTGTTAAAATTTGGAAAACCTCCAGTAAAAAATAAATAACCAATAACAATAATTGGCAAAATCGACAGCAAGTGAAGCGTTCTAAATTTTGATTTCATTTAAGTAAATTTAGGAAAAATATTATCCCCATTCAATAGTCCGATTTCTTCCCCAACTTCCAAAAGAAAAATTATCCCCAATTATAAAAAAGATAGCAAGTGAGATGATTATAACTATCATCAAAATCAATTTATTTCTATGCTTAACTCTCATAAAATTCAAGAGGCAAATTGTCTGGGTCGGTTGTGAAAAAGAATTTCTTATCGGTAAATTCATCAATACGAATATCTTCACAATTAAGTCCTTTTTGCATCAATTCATTTCGTTTTTCTTCAACATTTTCTACTGAAAATGCCAAATGTCGTAGTCCACAACTTTCTGGTCGCGATGGTCTTTCCGGTGGATTTGGAAAAGAAAATAATTCAATAACATAATGTTCTCCAATTCCCAAATCGAGTTTATAAGATTGTCTTTCTGCTCGGTAAACTTCTCGCAAAATGGATAATCCTAAAGTCTCAGTATAAAACTTTTTGGATACTTCGTAATCAGAACAAATGATGGCAATATGATGGATTTTCATTTAAGATAAAATTTAAATGATGAATTCTACTTTTTTAAATAAATTAAATCTATATAAAATGTCATGCTGACGAAGGAAGCATCTATAAAGATTCTTCGACTCCACTTCGGACTGCTCAGAATGACAAACAAATATTCTTTACCATCTCATATCATCCTTCACAACGCCTCCTTTTTGTGCGAATGGAAGTAATTCTTGGTTGATGAAATTAGTAATTCGGTCTCTATCGATATCATTTGGAAACAAAAGATGAACATTCGCTCCAGCATCCAAGGTAAAAAACAAAGGCAAACTTGTAATTCTTCGGAATTCCCAAATTCTATTAATTACTTCTAACGTACCTGTTTTCATCAAAATAAAAGCAGGATCACTCATCATCATCATCGCATGAAGTGTTAGAGCTTCGTGTTCCACCAATTTGATGAAGCCTTCCATATCTCCGATTTTTAGAATCTCTTTTAGCGTTTTGAAATTTTCATGCGCTTCTTGGAAACGTCTTTCTGCATAAGGATTGGTCTTCATTAAGCCATGTCCTACGGTTGAACTTACCGATTTTTGACCTTCATGAATCAACAAAACCCAGTCATTGAAGTTTTTAAAAATAGGATGGATTTCGTTATCAGGATATTTCACAGCATAGAGATCCGAACTTCCTTCGACTTCTTCCGTTTTTCCCCAAACAACCAAACCATTATACAAACTTCTGCATGCACTTCCGCTTCCTAATCTCGCCAAAAAGCTGGCTTTTCTCATTTTGAATTCGGAATCTTGGCTATCGGTTGCAAAACTTTCATCCAAATCCATCAAACATTTTGCAATAGCCCCAAATCCAGAAGCTGAACTCGCAATTCCTGAGCTGTGAGGAAACGTATTTTCGGTTTTTATAAGGTATCTTCCTTTAAGAATCCAAGGCAAATAACTTTCGATATTTTTGAAATATTTTTCAATTTTTTCAGCAAATTTCACCTCTTCATTTCCCGACAAAAAAGTCTGAACCGAAAATTCTTCCCCTGCAAAAAATTCAATAGAAGTATTGGTTTTACAATGATTCAAAGTATAACTGATACTTGGATTGGCAGGAATCTGATTCTCGTATTTCCCCCAATATTTTATGAGTGCAATATTGCTTGGACAACTGGCAAACGCCGTTTGGTTTCGGATATTAAAGTCGGTTTTTCCTATAAATTGTGTTTCCATTTTTTTCTTTTTTCCATTTGAAATTCAAAATCCTCATATTGTCCATCTGAGCACAGACTGAAGTTCTGCAGTGTAGTCGAAGCATCCAAACATTTATTATTTCAGATTCACCCTTCGTCGGAATGACAAATTCAATAAACAAAATTAAGTTTAAAATTGTTTCCTATTCAAGATTTATTTCAAATTTCGTTCTTTCAATATTCTTTCTATTTCTTTAGAATCGTAGTTACTTTTTTTGTTTACCAGTTTATAAATTAGAAATATAGGAAAGAGTAAAAATAATCCCCATACTTTGGAATAGACACTATAAAAAATGATTCCTATCAAAACACCAATAAATAAAGCGTTCATCAGCGAATTTGATTTCATTTTTTTTGCTTCTTGCAATAGTTCTTCATCTGTTAAATCTGATAGATTTTTTGCTTCCATTTTTAAATCTAACTTACTTTAATTGAATCTTTTGTCTTTGTTCTTGGCTCTCGGCTCTTGCATCTAATTAAGCATACATTCCGTCAATCAAAGGCTGATATTTTTCTAAAACAATATTTCTTTTGATTTTGAGTGTTGGTGTGATTTCTCCCGAACTGATTTCGAATTCCGCAGGCATCAAAACAAATTTCTTCACCTTTTCGAATCCAGGAAGCGAATGCTGAATTTCGTCAATCACTTTTCTATACAAATCCTGTATTTCTTTAAGGTTCAAAATTTCTTTCCAATTCGTGAAAGCAATATTCATTTTTTTGAGTTGCTCCTCCAAAAATTCAAAATTCGGGACAATTAAAGCCGTAACAAAAGGTCTACCTTCCGCTACCAACATCACTTGCTGAATGTAGCTGTTGTTAGACAAAAGATTTTCAATGGGTTGTGGTGCAACATATTTTCCGTTGGAAGTCTTCATCAAATCCTTGATTCTGTCCGTAATAAAAAGTCTTCCAGATTCGGTTATTAAACCAGCATCACCCGTTCTGAACCAGCCATCTTCGGTAAAAACTTTAGCCGTCTCTTCAGGTTTTCTGTAATAACCTTTCATAATTCCGTCTCCTTTGGCTAAAACCTCGTTGTTTTCGCCGATTTTGATTTGAGTATTCCCGAAAGGAACTCCAGCGGAACCATGCTCGAATTTCGTAAAATGAAATGCCGTTAAAGTCGCAGTAGTCTCCGTCAAGCCATAACCTACTGTCACGTGAATGCCCAAAGCTTCAAAAAATTTGGTCACTTCTGGTGAAATAGAAGCACCTCCACAAGGCATAAACCAAAGTTTACCACCCATTTTATTTTTAATCTTGCTAAACACCAAACGGTCTGCAATCTTATTTTTAAATTTCAAAGAAAAAGGAATCTCTTTTTCGGTTCTGTGAAGTTCTGCGTATTCGTCACCAACACTCAATGCCCAATTGAAAATTTTCTTTTTCGTATTCGAACTTTCATTCAACATTTCAAAAACTCCTGCATAGATTTTTTGGTAAAATCTCGGAACCGCGCACATCATCGTTGGTCTAACATCCGTTAAAGCATGAGCGATATGTTTTGGATTTTCTAAAACCGAAACTTTGGCACCACCATAAAGACACAAAATGGTCCAGCATCTCTCGAAAACGTGAGTTAAAGGTAGAAACGCTAAAGAATGTTCGTTTTCAAAGTTTTTGAATTTAAAGAAATCAAAATGCGCTTCAATGGATTTCAAGAAATTTCCGTGTGTTAACATCACTCCTTTCGGAACTCCTGTTGTCCCTGAAGTGTAAATCAAAGTCGCTAAATCATCATCTTCCTTCGGAACAATCTCAAAATCTTCAGGTTGACCTTCCACAAAGTCTTCAAAGTAAACACCTTGTTTTTCTTTAAGCCAAATAGCTTTTTTAGAAACGATAATCTGAGAAAGCACCTTACTTTTCTGCAAAATTTCGTAGCTGGCGTCGTATTGTTCCTGACTTCCAACCAAGATAATTTTCGATTCGGATTCGTTGATGATATATTCCGCTTGTTCCAGATTGTTGGTAGCGTAGATGGGAACGGTAATCGCGCCCAAAGCCAAAATCGCCATGTCAAGACAAATCCACTCTGCTGAGTTCTCCGAATAAATGGCAACTCGGTCTCCTTCGTTAATACCAGAAGCCCTAAGTGCATTTGCGGTTCTGAACACTAATTTCCTAAACAGACTCCAATTAATTTCTTTCCATTCATCTTTCTTTTTGAATCCCAATACAGGTTTTAAAGGATACTTCGTTGCGTTGGTATTCAGTAGTTCGGTAAGATTCATTCGCTTGTATTATGGTTGGTCTGCAATATAGTTATTTAAATGAAATTCTAAACTTTCTTCAACAGGAATAAAGGAAAAATCGAGTTTTTCACTGATTTTCTGATTAGAAATGGGGTTATTGGTGGTTACCGCTTCTATATTTGGACGATTAATCATTTTAAGTGATGGAACTAAAAATCCCAAAAATCGCAGTGGTAAAGCCAAATTCAATAGTTTATCGGAAATAATTTTCATTTTGCTCAAACCTAATTTAGCTCGAATTGTGTTTCCAATCTCTTGATAGGCTCTGGTTTCGGAAATGCAAATAAAACGCTCTCCGAAAATATTTTGTTCCATGAGTTCAACCGCAATTTTTGCCACATCACGGACATCTACATAAGCCGAACCTCCAGAAAATGTATATTTTGAATTTCTAAAAGTCTTGAAAAGCGTTCCACTACTTTGATTCCAGTTTCCACTTCCGATAATCATTCCGGGATTGATGATGACGGTATTGAGGCCTTCTGCAGAAGCGCGCCAAACTTCCATTTCCGAGAAATGTTTGGATTTAGCATAAGCCGAATGCTCTAATTTGGAATTGAAATCCGAACTTTCGTCTAATTCCCCTTTTTCATTAAATCCATCTAAAACTGCAATAGAACTTACAAACAGAAATTTCTTCACAGAAGAACCTTCGCAAGCATACAACAATTGCTTGGTTCCTTCGATATTGGTGTGATACATTTCCTTTTTGTCATCAGGATGAAAACTCACTTTTGCCGAACAATGATAGACTTCCTCAACACCCTTCAAAGCGTTTTGTAAGGAACTTAAATCATTAAAATCAACATCTACCCATTCAATTTTTTGGAATAAGTCATCTGGATTTTCGGTATAAAATTTAAAAGATGAACGCACTTCCTCCAAATCACTTGATGTTCTCTTGGTTCCGCGAACGGTTTTTCCTCGTTTTAGTAATTCTAAAACAATCACTCTTCCGAGAATTCCTGTGGCGCCTGTTACGAGAATCATTTTTTTGGGTTGAGATTAAGGTTGAGCAAAAATAAGGTTTAAATATTCATTGGTCAATTATTTTGTTTTTAAAATATTCAATAAGCAATTTCTAAATTAAAAAGGATAGGTTCAATGTCATGCTGACGAAGGAAACATCTAAGATTAGATAGATTCTTCGACTCCACTTCGTTTCGCTCAGAATGACAGTAAATTGTACAATATCTA
>NZ_JBYVEB010000087.1:0-12773 GCF_058117085.1 Chryseobacterium sp. CG10_8
TTATTTATCACCATAAAAGTCATTGTCACGATTTTTAACTAAAAGCCAACTGCTGTACTTGGTAATCGTCGACACCCCGAATTCTTTCCACTGAAGAATATACCAATAAGTACCGGTTGGAACAGGATGTCCATTCCTTGTTTTACCATTCCAAGTAAAATTATTCGTGGTATTTCCTCTGAAAATTTCCTGTCCATAACGATCAAAGATCACAAAAACAGGTTCATTTTTAGACAAAAGTTCAGAATAGTCAATTCTATCATTATAGCCATCTCCATTTGGTGTTATCACATTAATCAGATTAATTACTGAAAATTCTTTTTGGATAACCTTGCATTGTTTCGAGTCCCTAACATAAGCAATATAATCTCCCCTAACCACATTAGAAAAAACATTAGAATCCTGCCAACTCACATTATCTAAAGAATATTCATAAGGTGGAGTTCCTCCAGAAACGCTAATAGTTACGGTCCCATCTGTAATTTCGATAGCTGTAATTACCGGTTCTGTTGCCCCAACCACTTCCACGCTTTGCCTATACACACATCCATTATAGGTTAAGTCTACCCAATAACTACCAACACCAGCATTGATGCTTTGTGAAGTTGCTCCTGTATTCCATAAATAGGAGGTAAATCCTGAACCTGCATCCAAAACGGTAGTCGTATTCTCACAAATGGTTTGATTAAGCAACTCTGATGAAGAACGAGGCGTTTTGATAGTAAGTCCTATAGAACCAACATTAGGGCACAAAGTTGGACTTTCGAATCTTATATAGAAACTTCCCGCTAAATTAATCGACTGCGAACTACTGACCGCGCCAGTCTCATTTTGAGCATCTGTAAGACTAGTATAATAGGTTGCCGTTACCTGTGGGTCTGTTGTAAAGAGACCAAGATAGCTATTCAGATTAACTTGCACAATGCCATCAAAATCCGTGTCGCAAATACTTTGAGAAACCGTTGTCGCTGTAAGCGGTGTTCTACCTCCAAAAACCAAATTGATTGGCTGAACAACTGCTGCACACCCGTCTGGAGAATCCACTCTTATATAGACCGTGGTACTAGCAGGGAAAGTCCATGCATTAGGTAGTGTATTAGCGTTTCCAAGATTAGCATCTGCTAAATTTTGGTAATATCTTACCATGAAATAAGTCGCATTGTTTAATACATTTGCTGTCACGTCGCTGAAAGTTATTTCCGCTTGCCCGTCTAAATTATTATCACAAAATGTCCCTGTGTAACTGGAAACAGTTGCAAAAGGATAAAGAGTCAAAGTAATTTCTGCAATTTTTTTACAACCATTTTGCGTAGTAACAACAGCGTAAACATCCGTTCCCGTGCTTACAGAGTAACTAGTTGCATTTGAAATCACTGCGCTAGCATTTTGATTCTGTGCATCTACAAGTGTCGGATAATATAATATTGTTACTGGAGAATTAGTAGTGATATTAGCTGAAGTTAAATTAAAAGTCCCCACTCCACCTACAACACATGAATAAAGAACCGCATCACTAGCTTGATTTTGTTGTATCAGAAGAGTAACGATTACTGTTTCGCATTCTGGAAAATCTGCGTGATTACCACAAAAAGTATAAGTAAAAGTGTCTGTCGCAGCCACTCCAGGTGTCGTTGGGGTATAGGTAATTTGACCTGTTGTAGAGTTAATAGAGACTGTCCCTAAAGTTGGTTGAGTCACAATCGAAACTGTAGAAGGACTAACACTTTGTGGTATCGTTACCGCAGAAAATGCCGGTACAATTGTTTGCGAATCGCAAACATTATAGGTTGAAGAACTATTGACTAAACATTTTAAAACCTTATATGAAGCTGTCACCAAAGGTGCGCAAGTTCCTTGCGTTACTTGTGCAGTGTAATTCCCGGGAATTGTAGGAGTGTATGTAGAGCTAGTTGCGCCAGGAATTATAGCTCCATTGAGATACCATTGGTAGTTTTCATATACAACAGGATCTACTGCAAGAGTGACATTAGGGAAACATGTTCCGGTCGCTATAATACTTGGGGTAGTTGGGAAACCAGCAAAAAAACCACCATATCCAACGGCATCTGAACCAGCGGTTATCCCTGCCGTGATAGCCACGTTAGAAGTCACTGTGATATTCCCAGTCACATTGGGAATCCCATAAGTAACCCAATTTGACGTCCCTGTCATCGGAAACGGACCCGTCCCTGCTGGTGGAGGATTATTATTAACTAAAACTGTTGCCCCCGTTTGTGTTATCAAATTTAGCTTCGTGGGAATACTCAGAATTCCCGCTGGATTGTTATTGGAATAGACTTCGTTTTCATCGATAAATCCTAATTCGTCAATCTGTTTCGGCAAATAACAGTTGAGTGCTGGAATAAAATTAAATCCACCTGTCGCTACAGAATTACCAGTAGTATCATCAACACCAGCAAGTAACTGATAAACGTAGGCATTCTTGTTAGTGTGAACATAGAGATTATAATGTCCACTTCCTTGCAAAATATACTTTGTGTCCGGAATCACATAATAGTCACCCTCATTAATTGTTGCAATTGGAGTAGGCTCATTGTTGACAAAAATTTCAGTATTATCAGCAATAGCAACAACCAAAGCTTCCTCCATATTCATCCCTACAACCCCATTCCCTTTAACCATAGCAAACTCAGTTCCTAATCCTGTTATAGGCACCGATTGATCCATCAAAATATCGGAATGAAATGTTGATGTTGATGCATATTGTCCGTTAAAATTACCATTAGTCACATTAACTGGTTTATTGGCAACAATTTTAGCCCCAATAAATCCGTTGGAATTTTGGCTAAGACTTCCACTACCATCAATAATATAGGATTGACCTTTGTTTAATGTGAAAGTCATAGATGGATTTGTCGTACCTGTTGTTCCATTTGAAAACTGGACCGTTGGCGAATACCCTGAAACAGTGACCGTTGTATTATCCTGCGTTGCCAATATACTAGTCATAAAGTTGAGAATGGAATTGGTAGCGGTGATAGGAGCCATCGCTGTATAAAAAGTCGTACCTGTGGACGGAATCCCTTTTGAGGTTATAATCTCAGCATGACTATACACAGAAAAACGGAGATTAGCATAAAATGCGTAGCTCGCCTTAACATAAATCCCCTTAGTAACAGGGGTAAATAAATCAGATTGTTGTCTGGTGATTATATAATTTCTTGGCACATCGAATCTTTGAGGGTTACCCTTACTAATTGTAACTGTACCGATAAGCACATTGTTATTATAAATCTCTACAGGAAATGGTGTTGTCCTATTGGTAGACAAATACAATCTCTGAAATTGGTTGGGATTAGTAGTTCTATCTACCATGGGTGCAAACCAATGCTCTCGATCCAATTGAGCACTTACTTGTACACAAAGAAGAAGCATGACCAGTAGAGAAAGTAGATTCCGAAACATTTTTACAGATTTAACACAAATTTAGACAAATTATCTTCAAAAATTTAAGTATAGGATATAAAAAATGCGACTAAATATTACTTTAGCCGCACTTCCATCAATATAAAAAGTTTCCCTTTTATTCTCTATTCTTAACAAGGACCCATCCACTAAAAGCAACAGGAGTCTTCTTGTCATTGGGCTCTACCCAATTTATGTGATACCAATAAGTACCAGTACTCACTTTCTTCTTACCTAGATCCTTTCCTCCCCATTTATAATCATTACTCTCATCAGCAGTAAAAATTTTACTACCATATCGATCATATATCGCAAAAACTAAATCTTTCTTGTAGGCTAAAGCACTGTAATCAATATAGTCATTAAGTCCATCATCATTTGGTGTAATTGCGTTAACCAAGTTCGGAACTGTTAAATCCATTGTAATTGGAGTACAATCATAAGAGTCTTTAACATAGAACATAATTTGTCCTCTTGGTAAATCCGAAAATACATTGGACGTTTGCCAGTTAACTCCATCTATTGAATATTTATAAGGAGTACTTCCGCCTTGCACTGTTAATGTAACAGTATTATTGCTGATTTCAACATTAGTGATTACAGGATCTGGCGTCTTGTATACCGTTACTGTTTGAGTAGTATAACATCCTTCATCATGACCTAAAATCACGCTATATACACCAATACCTACTCCAGAAATTGTTTGAGTTGTAGCTCCCGTGCTCCATTCGTAGGAGTCAAAACCCGCTCCTGCATCCAAAGTTGTACGATCCTCAATACATATGTACTGATCTCTAAGTGCTGGTGAAAACACTGGTGGAATAATTGACAAAACGATTTCAGCAATGTCAAAACAGTTATTAGTTCCATACACCTTCACATATGCCGCAGAGGCTGGTGCAACGTAATTTGTTGGATCTACGATAATATTAGTCCCATTTTCAGCATCAGCAAGGGATGGGTAATATTCAAATGTAACTGACGTTTCATTAGTAACTGTTACTAAAGTTAAATTGAATGAAGCCGTATTTTGAGATCCATTACCAGCAATATAACATGAGCTTAAAGTAGCATCAAAAACATCTGGAGAATCTAAAAACTCTAGGTTAATCATTGCAGTGCCCTGACAATTTTGCGGTGTAGTAACCAAGACATATACACTTCCTCCTGTTCCCACATAAGCTGCTGGCGTAGTAATCTCATTTGTATCATTCTGCATATCTACTAAAGTTGGATAATACTGAAAAGTAGAGTTTGTAATATTGGTAAGGTTTGCACTCGTTAGATCAAATATACCAGATCCTAAATAATGACATGCTGTAATAGTATCATCAGTAACAACAAATGGCACAACATTAAAATTCAAGGTAACAGCTTCACAATCTCTAAACTCTGGTTCCGTACCACAAAACTGATAAACCAGGGTATCTGTTCCCGTGTATCCGGGCTGTGGGTAATATGTAATTTCTCCTGTTGATGAATTAATTGTTGCTGTGCCGTGACTTGGTGCAGTTGTTATTGCTACTGATCCTAAATCAATCGTCTGTGAAGAATTAGTGAAGTCAGGTGTAAATGACATTTCACCACAAGCATCAACATTTACAGTAGTTTCTTGTAGACATGTAAACACCTTATAAACTGGTGTTGTGAGTGGCGCACACGTTCCTGCTGAAACTAAAACCGTGTAATTTCCTGCTGCTGTTGGCGTATAAGTGTTGGTATTTCCCCCTGTTGTAATTGGATTACCGTTAACATACCATTGGTAGCTGTCATAACCGTCATTTACCTCTAATATAATACCAGGAATACAAGAGCCTGTCTGCTTAACAATCGTTGGAAAAGCATTAAATCCTGCAAAAAAGCCACCATATCCTGCTGTACCATAACCTCCATTAACACCAGCTGTCACAGCTTTGTTAGAGGTAATTGTCACATTTCCTGTTGGACCAGCTATTGAATAACTTACCCATTCTGTTGTCCCTGTAACAGGAAAAGGTCCATTAGCTGCCGCAATTGGAGCTCCATTATATAAAACTGTAGCACCAGTTTCTGTAATAATATTTGCTTTAAACTTGGTTGGATCTGCATATGTTCCAGGTTTAATTTCATTGATGAATCCAATTTCATCAATTTTTCGAGGCAAATAACAGTTTAATGGTGGTATGTAATTAAAACCTTCGGTTGCGTTATCAGTAGGCATTCCCGCAAGTAGTTGATACAAATAAGCGTTCTCGGAAGTTTCTACTAACATATTGTAATGACCACTTCCTGCCTGGTTAACATAATTTGTACCCTCGATTCTATAGAAATCTCCAGCGTTAATTGTAGCAAGAGGTGTTGCAGAGCCATTGACAAAGATCTGCGTATTGTCAACGGTAGCTACCACTAGACCTTCTTCCATTTTTCTTTGAGAAGTACCATTCATGATATCTCCTGTTCCCTTCACCATGATAAATTTCTTACCTAATTTATCAGTAGGTACAGACTGATCCAAGACAATATCAGATCCTCCAAATGTGGGTGCAGCATACTGTCCATTCATACTACCATTGGTAATAGAAATAGGCTTATCGGCAACAATCTTTGCACCCATAAATCTATCAGAATTATTAGCAATATTGTTGCTTCCTTCAATAATATAAGATTGTCCTTTATTAAGATTGAATGTAATTGTCGGGTTTGTAGTCCCTGTCCAGCCATTTCGAAACTGTGTATTACTAGCATATCCAGAAACTGTTATGGTAGTATTATTTTCAGTCGCAATAATCCCAGTCACAAAGTTACATATACTGGTAGTATAAGTATTGGGTGCCACCACCGCATAAAACTCTGTTCCTAGAGCTGCCTTCCCCTTAGATGTCACAATCTCAGCATGAGAGGTCTCCCATAGTCTCAAAGTACAATAAAAAGGCTTTTCAGCTACAAGTTGTAGTCCCATACTGATGGGAGCAAAAAGTTGAGCTGTATTTCTAGAAATAATGTAATTTGCAGGAACAGCAAAAACCGCAGGATTCCCCTTACTTATGGTAACCGACCCAATTGAAATGTTATTGTTATAAATAGTAACCACAAAAGGTGTTACTGAATCAGTAGAAAGATAGAGGTTGTTAGTACCTGATGCAGTCTCGGCATCGTAAACGGGTGCAATCCAATGCTCCGTATCACGTTGCGCAAAAAGATTCCCGCTAACCATAAGGATCACGAGAAACGAAAATAAAAGTCTTTTCATAGTTGATGGGTTTTCTATACCATACAAAAATATCAAAAAATAATATTCAAAATCATATAATTAAAATATGATCTTTAATAATTCCGTAATTTTAGTAGAATTAACTTTTCCTTTTCTCACCTTCTCAAAACATCAATGAAAATCAATTAACAGTTCATCCCTCCTAAATAAGGTGAATCGCAAAGCATGACTATATGAATATTCTTCAAAAATTTCCAACTTTCTTTAAACTTTCGATTCAATAAAAATTAAAAATGAATATCCGTTTATTTGCCTAATCCTGTAATGTTAGCAATGAAGAGCCTATCAAACAATTTTTCTCCAAAATATCTTCGATTCAGCTTATAGACAAACTCATTTAAGTACAATTGAAGGTATTTTCTTTTTATTTTATGATAATTTCCAAGAAGATTTCTTTTGGCATTGCTTATTGCAATATGGACCCATTTTAAAGTTTCTTTCGTAAAATTAAATAAACATTTTTTCACATCAACCACTTCAATTGGAAATTCAAACCACAAAGTTTCCAAAAACAAAATGAAATGCACTCACCATCATGCAAAATCAACAGAAAAAAAAATGCGACTAAATTTTACTTTAGCCGCACTTCCATCAATATAAAAAGTTTCCCTTTTATTCTCTATTCTTAACAAGAACCCATCCGCTGTAAGCAACAGGAGTCTTCTTGTCGTTGGGCTCTACCCAATTTATATGATACCAATAAGTACCAGTATTCACTTTTTTCTTACTGTCAGCCCTTCCTGACCATTTGTAGTTATTACTTTTATCAGCGGTAAAGACTTTGTTGCCATATCGGTCATAAATTGAAAAAACTAAATCTTTCTTGTATGCTAAAGCACTATAATCAATATAATCATTTACTCCATCATCATTTGGCGTGATTGCATTAACCAAGTTTGGAACTGTTAATTCCACTGAAACTGGAGTACAATCAAAAGAATCTTTAACGTAGAAGATATTCTGTCCTCTTTCTAAGTCAGTAAACACATTAGACGTTTGCCAACTTATTCCATCAAGCGAATATTGATATGGAGCAGTACCTCCTTGCACCGTTAGCGTAACAGTATTATTACTGATTTCAACATTAGTTATTACAGGATCTGGAGTCTTGTAAACTGTTACTGTTTGGGTTGTGTAACATCCGTCATCATGACCTAAGGTAACACTGTATACCCCAATACCTACACCAGAAATAGTCTGAGTTGTGGCACCAGTACTCCATTCGTAAGAGTCAAAGCCTGCTCCTGCATCTAACGTAGTACGATCCTCGATACAAATGTATTGATCCTGGAGTGTAGTAGAATACATCGGTGGAATTACCGTTAATGCAATTTCAGCAATATCAAAACAGTTATTAGATTCATATACTTTTACGAATGCTACCGAACTTGTTGAAACATAATGTAAAGGATCAGTAATTTCGTTAGTATTATTCTCGGCATCTGCTAAAGTTGGATAATACTCATAAGTGACCGGCGAATCATTAGTCACAGTAACTGATGTTAAATCAAATGATCCATAGTTCACTGTTCCATTCCCAACAATATAGCATGCACTCAATGTGGCATCAAAAACGTCTGGCGAATCCAAAAACTCCAAGTCAATGATGGCAACATCCTGACAATTTTGAGGAGTCGTAATCAAAACATATACACTTCCCCCTGTTCCAGAATAAGCTGTTGGATTACTAATTTCGTTGGTATCATTCTGTAGGTCAACCAATGTTGGATAATACTCGTAAGTAGAATTCGCAATGTTATTAATGTCAGCTGCTGTCAAATCAAAAATACCAGAACCCAAATATTGGCAAGCGTAGATTGTATCATTAGTCACAACAAAAGGTATAATATTAAAGTTCACAGTAACAGCCTCACAATCTTTGAAAACTGGCTCTGTACCACAAAATTGGTAAACCATAGTATCCGTTCCAGTATAACCTGGCTCAGGATAAAAAGTAATGACACCCGTTGAAGGATTAATAGTTGTTGTACCATGCGTAGGTGGAGTAGTTACTGCGATAGAAGCCAAGTCTATCGTCTGAGAAGAGTTAGTAAAGTCTGGCGTAAATGTCATTACTCCACAAGCCTCTGCTGCTTCAGTTGTTTCTTGTAGACAAGTAAATACCTGAAAAACAGGCGTTGTCAAAGGTGTACATGTCCCAGCTGTAACCAATACAGTATAGTTTCCAGCTACTGTAGGTGTAAATACATTAGTGTTTCCTCCTGGTGAAATCGGGTTACCATTAACGTACCATTGGTAGCTATCATAACCTTCATTAACCTCTAATACAATACCCGGAATACAAGTCCCTGTTTGTTTTACAATAGTAGGAAAAGCATTGAATCCCGCAAAATAACCTCCATAACCTGCCGTACTATAACCGCCATTAATTCCAGCAGTTACTGCCTTGTCAGAAATGATTGTTAAATTTCCTGTTACTCCTGTTAAAGAATAGGTTACCCAATCTGTGGTTCCTGTTAAAGGGAACGGTCCTTGTGCAGCGGTAGGAGTAACTCCATTAACGGTTATTGCAGCTCCTGTCTCTGTTAAAACATTGAGTTTCATTTCAATAGGAGATCCAGAATATGGCATTTGATCAACTAATCCAATTTCATCAATTTTCCTTGGTAAATAGCAGTTCAAAGGAGGAATGTAATTGAAACCGCAAGCATAGTTAGAACTACCAACCGAAACCAGTTGATAAATATAAGCATTCTTCGAGGTAGATACGAACATATTATAATGCCCACTACCTGCAACAGCCTCTACATAATTGGTTTCATTAATCCTATACCATTGTCCAGCATTAATAGTCGCTAGTGGTGCGCCTCCGTTGACTGAAATCGTAGTGTTATTTTCAGTTGCAACAACTATTGCTCCTTCCATGTTTTCTGCAGGTGAAGTTGACTTTGTCTTCACCATTGCAAACTCTTTTCCGAGTTTGTCAACTGGAACGGATTGATCCAATATTGGGTCAGAACCATCAGAGGTGCCGAGTCCAAAATTCCCATTACAATTTCCATTAGTAACTGAGATTGGTTTATTGGATACAATATGAGCACCAATAAATCCACTAATGTTGGCTGCAACATTTCCTGGACCTGCCAAAAGATAAGATTGCCCTTTGTTCAACGTGAAAGTATGTGTTGTTCCAGGTGCTGTACCTACATTAAAAAAAGATACAGCTGCACTATTCCATGTAACAGTAACCGTAGTATTGTTCTCGGTAGCTAAGATACCGGTCGTAAAATTGTATATCGAATTGGTGGATGTGTTAGGAGCAGCAGCAGAGTAGAACTCAGTCCCAATTCCAGATTTCCCTTTACTCGTTATAATTTCACCATGCGCTGACACAGCAAGTCTAAGACTACAATAAAACGGTTTGTCACCATTAAGATACAAACCTTTTGTTATCGCAGCAAAAACTTCACCCGCATTTGTTGATGATATAAGATTAGCGGGAACAGTATATACCTGAGGATTCCCCTTACTAACATTGACGGTCGCAAGTTGGATATTATTATTAAGAATTCTAACCTCAAATGGAGTCACAGAGTCTGTCGAAATATACAGTCTATTGGTATATCCTGACGTCGAAGCATCATAATACGGCGCTATCCAATGCTCCGTATCACGTTGCGCAAAAAGGCTCCCGCTCCACATAAGTATCGCGAGAAAAGAAAATAAAAGTCTTTTCATAGTTGATGGATTTTTCTATTCACAAACTTAACAAAAAAACTTAAAATAAATGCATTTACTGTAAAGAAAAATCAAAAAAACAGGTGAAAATCGAAAAATTATATAATGAAATTACAGAATTTTAGTATTTCTACAGAAATGATAGGGGAGAAAAATTATCAAAAATATTGCGATTTAGCATAAACGACACTCTAAAATTTAATCAAAAAACCAAGCGGGTGATTCATCCTCCAAAATCAGACATAATTAAAAATAGAATCTATTTACTCTTTTTGAAACTTTTCCAGCTTTAACAGAAATGCATACTCTAGCGCATCTTCTTTCAGGCTTTCGAATCTTCCGCTAGCACCTCCATGACCAGATGACATATCCGTTTTGAATATTAACAAATTAGAATCAGACTTCAATTCTCTTAATTTCGCGGTCCATTTTGCAGGTTCCCAATACTGAACTTGACTATCATGAAATCCTGTCGTTATCAGTAGATGTGGATAAGATTTGTTTTCAATATTGTCATAAGGAGAATAAGCTTTCATGTAATCATAATATTCCTTGTCTTTTGGGTTCCCCCATTCGTCAAACTCACCAGTGGTCAAAGGAATACTTTCATCGAGCATCGTGGTGACAACATCTACAAAAGGAACCTGAGCAACAGCAGCATTAAAAACTTCTGGAGCCATATGAATTACCGCTCCCATAAGGAGTCCACCTGCACTTCCTCCCATTGCATAAAGATGTTGCGCCGAAGTATAATTCTCACTAATAAGATATTTTGCAGCATCAATAAAATCATAGAAAGTATTCATTTTATTGAGCATTTTTCCATCTTCATACCATTCTCTTCCAAGATACTCCCCTCCTCTGATATGAGCTATAGCATAGATAAATCCTCGGTCTAACAATGACAATCTGACCGTCGAAAAACTCGCATCAACGGTATGACCATAACTTCCATAGCCGTATAAAAGTAGTGGTGTATTTGCACATTTAACAGTCTCTTTATGATAAACCAGAGAAATTGGAACTTTGGACTCTCCATCTCTAGACGGAGCCCAAATCCTTTCTGATATATAATTTTCACTAAAAAATTTACCACCTAAAACCTCTTGCCGCTTCAAGACCTTTGTTGTTTTCAACTTCATATCAAACTCCAAAGTCGAAGTTGGCTGAGTAAGCGAAGTATAACCATATCTCAATTTATCAGTATCAAACTCCAAATTAGTCCCAATATAAGCTGTATATGTTGGATCATGAAAAGGAAGATAAAAAGTGTCATTAGACTGAAAATCAATTACTCTAATTTGTAAAAGCCCTTCTTTTCTTTCTTCTAAAACCAAATAATTTTTGAAAATTTCGAATCCCTCCAATAATACATCCTCCCTATGCGGAATAATATCTTCCCAAAATTGAATTCCGCAATGATTAACTCCTGTTTTCACTAATTTGAAATTAAACGCGTCGTCCGCATTGGTAATGATATAGAACTCGTTCTCAAAATGCTCAACTACATACTCCAAGTCGTCCATTCTTGGTTGAAGAACCTTCCAATCGGCAAAAACATCATCTGCTGGGATAAACCTCATCTCATCAGAAATCGTACTCGAACTAGCAATAAAAATATAATCTAGCGATTTGGTTTTGAAAACATTAACATCAAAACTTTCATCTTTTTCATGAAAAACCAGCACATCCTCGGAAGAATCAGTCCCTAATCGATGTCTAAAAACCTGAAATGCACGAAGGCTTTTATCCTTCCTCGTATAGAAAATATGAAGATTATCTTTTGCCCAAACCACTCTTCCTGTGGTATTCTCAATCTTATCCTCAAGAATCTCATTTGTAAGTAGATTTTTGAAATTTAGTGTGTAAATTCTTCTACCCAAAGTATCCGTAGAAAAAGCAGCAATTTGGTTATCCTCACTCACGGCAACACTTCCCACATCAAAATACTCATAACCTTCAGCCAAAAGATTAGCATCGAGAATAATCTCTTCCTCATTTTCCATTTGCTCAAAATGTCGACAGAAAATAGGATATTCCTTAAGTTCTTCGTAACGAACTTGATACCAATATTGATTGAAAAAATAAGGAAGAGATTCATCGTCCTTTTTGTATCGTTCCTTCATTTCTTCAAACAATTCGTTTTGAAGATCTTCTGTATCCTTCATCACAAAGTCACAATATTTGTTTTCCTCCTCAAGATAACTGACAACCTCTGGGTTTTCTCTTTCATTCATCCAAAAATAATTGTCAACTCTTCTGTCCCCATGTATCTCGAGAACCTTTTCTATCTTTTTAGCAACCGGTGCTTTCATATCTTCTACTTATTTAATTTTCTAAAAAAACCATCTCTTCATAAGAAAAGATGGTTTTTTATTTTTATTTAGAGTTCTAAAAT
>NZ_JBYVEB010000088.1:0-12534 GCF_058117085.1 Chryseobacterium sp. CG10_8
AAAATTTTAAAAATTATTAGAACCTGTCTGAATTTTATTTGCTTTTTTTTTGATTTCTCATTTTTTTCTCAATAAAAATAAACTTTGTTTATTCTTTTTTTAACATTAAGGTATTCGGTTAATTAAGGGCGTGAAATTAAAAAATCAATTCATTGGTTTTTATTACAATCATTAAGCTACATTTCCTTAATTCAATTTCTTCACACCTGAAGGTTTATTAATGGTAAAAATAGAGTTCAAATGTCAACAGGCTCTTAGTCTTCGTCAATAATTTCTATCCATTTTTTATCTATATATTGATATGTTTTTTTTATAGTTTTATCATCATCCACATACTTATATTCTACAATAACGATGTTGCCTAATTCATTATTAAAAGTAAGTTGTAGTCTATTAATATTGTCGTCATCTTCTCTTAGAATTAGTTTTTTCTTTTTTTTATCATAAGCAAAATATCTAAAAGCAGATTCTTCATTAGATGATTGTATTAGAATCCCTTGTTTTTGTTGTAAGGCCTCTTTTATTAATTTTTGATGACTTATTACAGGATAAGTGTCCTTTTTACTAATAAAATACCAACCGATATCGGGGATCATATTTTTTTTGTGCTTTTTCACAATAAAATTAATGTTTTTCTTGGTCCAGAATATAGAATCGTTATAATTGGGACTTATTGATTTTCGATGGAAATGGCATCCATAAATAGATTTCTCATCATCTTCCATAAGCACAAGTCTTGGCGCTTTTCTTGTCTCCAAGTAAAAAATTATATTAGGCTTATCCAACAAATCCCAACGAATATCTTCCATTATTTTTTGGGTAAGTTCTTTATAATCCACAGACTTTGATTCTTTTTTTAGTTTCAAATACAAAATAGAATCTTTCTTTTGCTGAACTTTACAAATAGGGTCATCAGGAAAAATCAACGGTCCTGATTGACTAAAGCTAAATAAGAACAGTAAAACAAACATAAAACTGAGATGCCATCTGGTGTTGGTATTCCATATTGTTACCAACACAAAATGGGTAACCTGTGATTTACATATTAATGTATAGTGCCAATTTCTCATGTTGTATTTTATTTTTTAAATATTGAATTATAGTATTCATAGATATCCAAAATGCCTAATCCTAATCCATGATATTTGTTGAAATTTAATGAATTTAGTTTATTTTCATCTGTTTTCTCATCCCGAAATAAACAGAAAGATTCATCCAAATTATCCGTTATATAAATAGGATTACAATTATTCTTTTCTATAAGTTTAAAATGTTTTACACATCCCTTATTAGGTTCTTCATCTGCATAACCCATATGCTTTTTATTTATTTTGTAAAGAGGATATTCATTACTATAAAAATAAATTGCAGAAGAATCAATTCTATTTTTTTGATTAAATTTTTTATTAGCCCTATCTCTTTCCTTATAAGGATTAGATTTATTAATTTTTTTTGATTCAAGATTGTCTTCCATTATATTTTCCTTATAATATAAAACGGGATATATACGAAACTCTTGACTCTTTTCTATTTTTTCTATTATTTCATCATTATATCTTTTAAATTTAGTTTTATCCTTTTTCCTAAAAAAAATAGCAACTCGACTTGTATCAAATGTATCCATCATACTTTTTCTACATCCATCCTGATTATCCGAACCAAAAACAAAAGGATATATGCATGACGTGAATCTGTCAATATCTTCTGAGCAAATTTTATTGTATTTGGCATTTGCTATAGTATCTTTTCTACTTCTATGGTGAAATTCACGAAAAGGATTAATTGATTCTATCTCTATATTGTTTTCTTTTATATAAGCAAACAATTTGTCTTTAAATTCTTTGTATGATATATTAGATGAAGATCGTATCACAATTTTGTAAGGGTCTTCAACAAAGAAAACATGAGGAAACTGATCACTGTATCTCTCTTTTTTATCAATAAAATCATAATAGTTATATAAAGGTTTGTGCAGCTTGACAGACAATTCTTTGGGTAATCCATCCACATTCTGAAAACCTTTCTCATTATATTCTTTATGATATACTATTACGGTATTGTAATTTGCAGGAATTTCATTGGTATAATAATATTTCCCTTTCTTATTGTACTTCATTGCTATTGCAGGGATTTCAAATCCCTCTAAACATACTTTTGCTTTAGAAATATTTTTACCCGTTTCGGCATCGGTCACATAGATTTTTATAGCTTGTGAATAACCAAAACTGAAAAACAAAAAAAGTAACAAAACAAAAGGCTTTTTGCTCCATCCTATTTTATTTCCAATGTTATGATGCCCATTTCTCACAATATTCTTTTTTGATTTTAGTAAAACTCACATAATATTTACGCATCCGTTGGCCGCTTTGTTATGTATAATCAATCGATGCTACGCAACGGAGATGCCCCTAATTTTCATTAAAAAAAATCATTGCACAAAAAAACCGCCTCAAATTGAGACGGTTAAGTTATAATAAATTTTCAGAATATTAGTGATTATCAAAATCTGGATCCATCACAAAATCTTCCATGAATTTAGTAGTATAATTTCCTGCAACATAATCAGGATGCTCCATTAATTGTCTGTGGAAAGGGATCGTCGTCTTTACACCTTCAATATAGAACTCTTCCAAAGCACGCTTCATTTTAGCAATGGCTTCTTCACGAGTCTGAGCTGTTGTAATTAACTTAGCAATCATCGAATCGTAGTTGGAAGGAATGGTGTAACCAGAGTATACGTGAGTATCAACTCTAATACCATGTCCACCTGGAATGTTAAGACCGGTAATTTTTCCTGGACTTGGTCGGAAGTCATTATAAGGGTCTTCTGCATTGATTCTACATTCGATAGAATGCAATTTTGGATAATGGTTAGCACCAGAAATTGGCGTACCTGCAGCTAATAAAATCTGCTCTCTAATCAAATCGTAGTCAATAACTTGCTCAGTAATTGGATGCTCCACTTGGATACGAGTGTTCATCTCCATAAAGTAGAAATTTCTATGTTTATCTACCAAAAACTCAACAGTACCAACTCCTTCGTAACCAATATATTCCGCAGCTTTAACTGCTGCTTCTCCCATTTTTTCACGAAGCTCTTCGGTCATAAAAGGAGAAGGAGTCTCTTCTGTTAATTTTTGATTTCTTCTCTGTACAGAACAATCTCTCTCAGAAAGGTGACAGGCTTTTCCATACTGATCACCAGCAATTTGGATTTCGATGTGTCTCGGTTCTTCGATCAATTTCTCCATGTACATTCCGCCGTTTCCGAACGCAGCAACCGCTTCTTGAATCGCAGATTCCCAATGCTCTTTAAGTTCCTCTTCGTTCCAAACTCGGCGCATTCCTTTTCCGCCTCCTCCTGCTGTAGCCTTAATCATCACTGGATATCCGATTTCCTTAGCTGTTTTTGCAGCATCTTCGTAACTTCCAATCAATCCTTCGGAACCAGGTACACACGGAACACCAGCTTCTTTCATGGTAGCTTTAGCATTAGCCTTATCTCCCATTCTGTCAATCTGCTCTGGTGTCGCACCAATAAATTTGATATTATTTTTCGCACAGATTCCTGAGAAATTAGAATTTTCTGACAAAAACCCGTAACCAGGATGAATAGCATCAGCATTGGTAATTTCTGCCGCTGCAATAATGTTAGGAATATTAAGATAAGAATCCTTACTCATCGGCGGTCCGATACATACTGCCTCGTCTGCAAAACGAACATGAAGACTATCCTTATCTGCAGTAGAATAAACAGCTACTGTCTTGATTCCCATTTCTTTACAAGAACGAAGAATTCGCATCGCGATCTCGCCTCGATTGGCAATTAATATTTTCTTGAACATTTTTTTTAATTATGAATTATGATTTACGAATTATGAATTGGATGTGTTGAGAAATCACTCATCACTCATCACTCATCATTCATAACTAAGACGGATCTACTAAGAATAAAGGTTGATCGTATTCTACTGGAGTAGCATCATCAACAAGGATTTTCACAATTTTACCAGAAATTTCTGATTCAATTTGGTTGAAAAGCTTCATTGCTTCGATAACACAAACTACTTTTCCAGAATTAACTTCATCTCCAACGTTTACAAAAACATCTTTATCAGGAGCTGGTTTTCTATAGAAAGTACCAATCATCGGCGACTTGATAGTCAAATATTTGCTATCATCAGACGCGGCTTCTGTTTTCGATGCATCAGCAACAGGAGCTGCTGCAGGAGCTACTGCTTGTGGAGCCATTGGAGCACCATACATAGCAGGTTGTGGAATGTAACTCACGTTTTCACTTCCAGCAAGTGGAGTTTTAATAGTGATTTCGAAATCTTTAGTTTTGTATTTTACCTCAGAAACTTCAGCTTTGGATACAAATTTGATCAGATTTTGTATATCCTTAATGTCCATAAATTTGATTTTTGATTATTCCCCCAAAGATACTAAAAAACAAAAAAAAACCATTCAAATTTTTACAAATTCGAATGGTTTTCCGTAAAATTTCGTTAAATCCTTGGATTTTAGCTTTCCGCAGATTCTGTATTTTTCTCCAATACTACTTTTCCTCTGTAATACAATTTACCTTCATGCCAATGCGCTCTGTGGTAAAGGTGTAATTCTCCAGTTGCAGCGTCTTTTGCCAATTGTGGAACAACTGCTTTGTAGTGCGTTCTTCTCTTATCTCTTCTTGTAGATGACTGTCGTCTTTTAGGATGTGCCATTTCTAATAATTTTTAATTGATGAGCGATGAGATTCATCATCTCATCATATTTTATAAACTATTTTTTAATTATTGTCTTTCAACTTTTTCAAAGCTTCCCATCTTGGGTCACTCTCTTTCTCTTCTTCTACTTCTTCGTCAAAACCTTCATGTGGACTATATTGATCCAAAATCTCTAAATCCTCTTCCGAAACATTTGGCGACACTTTCTTCATTGGAATTGACAATACTACATCTTCATAGATGAGTTGTGCCACATTAAACACAAAACTGTGTTGAGGAATCGTAATAACATCTTCATCACTGTCATCATATTCGTCACCAAATTTCACTAGAACCTTGATTTCGTTCTCAATCGGATAATCAAAATCATCACCCGAAATATCACAAATCAATTCCACTGTTCCAGTAGTTTTGATTTCAAACTCCAAAAATGTACTGTGTTTTTCAAGCAAAACATTAGCCGTAATTTTAGGATTCTGAAATTCCTGTTCTGTGTCAAAAAGTAGAAAGAACTCCTTATCTATATCAAAACTGAACTCATGCTTTCCGTTCTTCAATCCGGAAAATGCTATTTCATAATTCTTCAGCTTGTCCATAATTTTGAGTGTGCAAAGATAATGTTTTTTTTTATTTAACAAATTAATTTTCAGATTTAGTTACCAAAAAATTCAAATTAATTCTCAATCACTTTCTCTCTGCTGGAAAGAAACAAAGGTTTTAGTCAAATTCTTTGTCTAAATCAAGCTTTTCGCCGTTGTAGAACCTACCTCCGTTATGCGTTCTCTTCTTCTGGAATATCTTCATCAACCCCATTATCATGATTATTCCTTCTTGGTTGAAGCCGATTCTCTCTCAACTCAAGATACTCTTCACGATTTCTGAAAATATCAATTCCTGTAAAAATTGATTGTAAAAACGAATTAGCATCTGCTACATTTTTTCCAGCAATATCATATGCTGTTCCATGGTCAGGAGAAGTCCTGATAAAAGGCAAACCAGCAGTAAAATTAACTCCTTCATCGTAAGCCAATGTCTTGAAAGGAACAAGACCCTGGTCATGATACATCGCTAACACCGCATCGAAGTTTCTATACTTCTCTGGTTGAAAAAAACTATCCGCAGGATATGGACCAAATGCTAAAATTCCATCATCAAATAACTCTCTAATAGCAGGCTCGATAATTTCGATTTCTTCTTTTCCTATTGCTCCTCCGTCTCCGGAATGAGGATTGAGACCAAGAACAGCAATCTTTGGTCTTTCAATACAAAAATCCTGAATCAATGTCTGACTAAGCACCTTAATCTGCTTTTTCAATTTTTCTTTTGAAATCTGAGAAGCCACTTCAGAAATCGGAATGTGATGTGTAGAAACCGCAACTCGTAGGCCATCAGCCACCAAAAGCATCAATCCTTTTTTACTAGCTTTTTCTTCGAAGTAGCCTGTGTGACCCGCATGTTTGAAACCCAACTTCATCATTTCGTCCTTATTAATAGGAGCCGTTACGATAATATCGATCTCGTTCTTCAACAAAGCTTCGGTTGCAGCATCCAACGAATCAATCGCCATTTTGGTAGATTCTTCTGTCGGTTTACCCAATTCTACATTCGCATTATCTTTGGTAAGGTTAACCATATTAATTTTACCATGATGCGCTTGTGTGGCATCTGTGATATAATTGAAATTAAGGTTATTGAGTTTGAAAATATTCTTTTGATAAGTAAAAAGCTTGCCCGAACCAAAAATAATAGGAGTGAAAAATTGAGTAATATTCTTATCGCTGAGCGCCTTCATAATAATCTCTGGACCAATCCCATTGAAATCACCTATCGAAATCCCTACTCTTATTTTCTGTTGTTTCGAACTCATTTTTAGTATATTTGAATTTTAAAAATCATACAAATTTAGGAAAAACAATCTTATGTTTACAGGTATCATTGAAAGTCTTGGAAAAATAGAAAATATCACAAAGGAAGAAAGCAATATTCACTTTACACTATCTTGCGATTTTGTTAATGAATTAAAAATCGACCAAAGCGTTGCTCACAATGGATGCTGCCTAACCGTAACTAACATTGAAAACCAACAATATACGGTAACAGCCATCGCAGAAACACTAAAAAAAACTAATTTAAAACATTGGAATATTGGAACTTTCGTCAATTTGGAACGATGTTTGAAGGTAGACAGCAGATTAGACGGTCATTATGTGCAAGGTCATGTTGATGAAACCGCAGATGTAGTCGACATCCAAAATGAAAACGGAAGCTATCTCATTACTTTTAGATATCATTCCAAAGGAGATTTTATTACTGTTCCGCAAGGGTCTGTGTCGGTTAACGGTATCAGTCTCACGGTGGCTTCCTCGATGGAAAACGAATTTTCCGTAGCCATTATTCCATACACTTGGGAACATACTAACATGAAATATCTTCAAATCGGTGATTTGGTCAATTTGGAATTCGATATCATTGGGAAATACGTTTCTAAGTTATTAAATAAAATGAATGGCATTCTTTAATTATAAAGGTTATAGACTTCGAAATAGAGTTTTTTGGGGGTTTCTGGTAATTTGTCTATTGACGATGACTGGGTCCTCTATATTATCATATATCGTTTTAAAGAATCACGCCAAAGAACAGAGCCAAACCGAAATGCAGAAGGAAACCAATGCATTAATGGCTTACCTTGATTATGCGCTAAGTGAGTTTCCTGTCGAGACCAAAGATATCCCCATC
Organism: Chryseobacterium sp. CG10_8; assembly: GCF_058117085.1. NCBI lineage: Bacteria > Pseudomonadati > Bacteroidota > Flavobacteriia > Flavobacteriales > Weeksellaceae > Chryseobacterium > Chryseobacterium sp. CG10_8. The sequence continues at coordinate 7,464 of NZ_JBYVEB010000088.1, forward strand.
GTTCTCAAAGGTAAAATCTTAGAAATTTCGGATGTCACAAAACAAGACATCACCATCTATGACTTGCAAGGAAATTACTTGGTCTCTAATAAAGATGGTGATAGTGTCACTCAAAAGAAAATCCCAGACAATATCCTAAAAAAGGTCATCAAAACCAAAAACCGAGTAGATATCCAAGAGTTTGATACGAAAACTGATGCTAATAAGACATCATCATATAGTCTTATTACCAATAATCACTTCAATCCGATAGGAGTTGCATATATACCTTACTATCATAGTGACAGCGCCTACCTCGAGGTACTTAACAAATATCTTAAGTACATGATTTTGGTCAATATTATCATTATTATTTTCAGCGTATGGTTAAGTTGGATTATTTCTAATAATCTCACCAAGGCGATGACCAAATTTTCTGAATTGATTACCCGAATCAATTTCCTTGATAGAGAAATAAGCCCTATCAAATATTATCACAATGATGAACTCAACGTTTTGGTAAAGGCCTATAACAAGATGATTCTTCAGATCCAAGAACAAAAAGAGCGTCTCAGTTTTATCGAAAAGGAACAAGCTTGGAGAGAGATGGCAAAGCAAGTTGCTCATGAAGTGAAAAACCCTTTGACTCCAATGAAATTAACAATTCAGAATTTTCAAAGAAAATTTGATGTTAATGATCCCGACGCCACCAAAAAGGTGAAAGAAATGAGCGAAACCATGCTGGATCACATTGATTTGGTTGCGACTGTTGCAAATGCTTTTTCGCAATTTGCACAACTTCCTAAAAAACATAACGAAACCTTTAATCTTAACACCGAGATCGATAATATCTTAGGAATCTTCAATGATGATAAGATCTTTGTTCACGCTAACAAGGATAATATTATGATTAATATGGACAAGATCTATCTCAATCGTATTATTACCAACCTTATAACCAACGCCATCCAAGCAAAAAGCGAAGACCGCAAGTCTATTATTAATGTTGACATCGAGCAAATCAACAAAAGAATCAATATCTCTATTGAGGATAACGGAGTGGGAATTCTAGAAAATATGATGGAAAGAATCTTCGAACCAAACTTTACATCAAAAAGCGGTGGAATGGGACTTGGCCTAACCATGGTTAGAAAAATGGTTAATGATTACAACGGAACTATTTCTCTCCAATCCGAAGTCGGAAAAGGAACCAAATTCACTATTAGTCTTCCGAACAACTTATAATGAAGCCATTTCAGTTTCAGAAATTTACTATTAACCAATCTTCAGAAGTTTTCCGAGTGGGAACAGATGCAGTTTTGTTAGGAGCACTTTGCAACCTCAAAAATTCAAAAAAAACATTGGAAATCGGCTGCGGAACTGGCGTCATCTCCATGATGATTGCACAACGCTATGAAGAGACTGAAATTTTAGCTTTAGATATTAATCCAAAAGCGGTTGAACTCTGTCAAACCAATTTTCAAAACTCAATTTTTCGAGATAGATTACATGCTATCGAAATCGATTATACACAATTTAGTAATGAAAAAAAATGGGATGCCGTCATCAGTAATCCCCCCTATTTTGAAGAAAACCCTTCTGAAAAAGATGTCATTGCAAGACAAAAAAGAACACTAAGTTTCGAAAATTTAATTAAAAAAACTTCCGAAATACTATCCAAAGAAGGTATTTTTTCAGTTATTTTGCCAATCGAAAGCAGGGAAGAATTTATAAATCTCTGTTCCCAAAACCGTCTATCCCTCATTAGAAGAATTAATATTTTTGGTATAAAAGACGGCCCGCTCAAAAGATGTATTTTGGAATTCAGTCCTGAGAAACATGAAGTCATCACTGAAGATTTCGTTATAGAAAAAGCTCCAAGACAATATTCTGACGAGTATCTGGAACTGACTCGAGATTTCCATGTCTTTCGACCTACTAAAAGTTAATAAGAAAATGAACCCCATCAACGAAGCCGAACTTTGGCAAAAAGTAGATTCCTTTTTTGAAGCCAATTTTGGAACAGAAAAGAACGTTCCGATTGAGACTATATTATTTTTGATCGGTATCCAAGAATTAGGAAGCGGAAAGCAAAAATATTCTAAAGACGATAAACTAAATCTTATTCATATCGCGGTTTGTAGACTACTTCAGCCTTTTGGATATTACAAATTTTCCCATTATGACGAAGACGGTTATCCTCATTTTGAAGAAATAGAACCCCTTCCCGAATTGAAACCAAACGAACAGCAAATTCTCATGAAAAAAGCAATCATCCAGTATTTTATAGATGAAGCGCTTTTCGATGAAGAAACATTAGCCGCTTTGGACTAAGATCTCGTTTATCCAAGTTCAATTTTAAATATTTGTAGACTTTTCGTTAAAAAAACACCAATCTCCTTAACACTTTTTCGAGAGGTCAATAGTTTCTTCAATGGACCATCCTAATTCAATTGAATTCTTTGCTAATGGTCTTTTCTAACATTTTGTCCGATTTTTAGTTTTGGTTCGATTATTGCCAAAATTATGTTAAAAACAATCCTTTTAAGAAATATAACACAATAAATCATGATATTTGCTGTTATAAAATTCTTAAAATCAACCGTTTTAACAAAATAAAACCGATTTTACCTAATGAATAACAAATTCATTCCTATCATTTCTGTATTCATGACCATCTCATTGGTCGTCTTTGTGTCGCTTCAATTTTATTGGCTGAAAGGATATTACGATGCTTTGGAACAAGATTTTTCCAATAAAGTTCATGAAGTGATGGAGACTTCCTCCAAAAAAATCAACCAAATCGAATTCAACAAATACTACGCAAAATATAACAACTTCGACAAAAATGTGATGGCAACAACTGGAGATAGTCCCACAAAGACACTCATCCAGACCATCGTAGATTCTGCTACCAAAAGACAGATCAGCTACCAACAAAGTATTATTGCGAAGGAAGACATCCCGATTTCCAATCGTGGAGATAGTCTCAAAGTGGCCAAAGTATATGATGACGAAGCCATTACAAAAATGAAAAAGGACGAAAATACACCCACTCCACTGACTTCGGAACTTAACAGCTCCATCGAAAGTGGTGAGTATAACTTTACGAAATTTGCGAAATTTGTAGTTTCTTCCCTTCCTATTGAGGAAATCGCCGATAAGAAAGTTCTGGATTCTGTTGTGCAAAGAGAACTGAAAATTAAAGGTATTGATACCAAATTTGGTTTTGCAATTAGAGACAACAAAGACAAATTAACGAAAGTTACTAATGAGGTGTACCAAGAACAAGGTAAAACCAATGCCTACACTTACCCTCTTTTCACGGATAGCAAGGACCAGACAGTGTATTCTTTGGAATTGACTTTCCCAAGGAAAGATTATTCTTTGGCGAAAAATAATTTACCGATGCTTTTGGGGACTTTTCTATCGCTTTTAACGATTTTGAGCATCTATATTATTTCACTCAATTACATGTTGAAGCAGAAAAAAATATCGGAAGTCAAAACCGATTTCATCAACAACATGTCACACGAGTTCAAGACGCCATTGGCAACGATTTCGGTGGCGACTGACTCATTGAACAATGATAAAATAGCTACCAATCCAGAAAAAGTTAAATACTATTCGGGGTTAATCAAACAAGAAAACCTCCGTATGAAGAAGCAAATTGAAAATGTCCTTAACATGAGTAAATTGGAACGAAATGAGGTTAAACTTTTCTTGAAAGAAACTGATGTTAGAGGCCTAATTCGCACCATTACTGAAAGTTTTGGACTTATCGTTGCGCAACGTAACGGAAGTTTGAAAACCAATTTTGGAGCTCAAAAATTCAACTTTAAGGTGGATGAATTTCATCTTTCTAATGTGTTGACTAACTTACTGGATAACGCTAACAAATATTCTCCAGAAACTCCCGACATTACCGTATCAACAAGAAATGAAGGTAACTTTTATGTCATAGAGATTGCAGACAAAGGAATGGGAATGGAAACTGAAAATAAAAAGAAAATCTTTGAAAAATTCTTCCGAGAAGAAACAGGAAATATCCATAATGTAAAAGGACAAGGACTTGGATTGTCTTATGTAAAGAAAATTGTGGAACTTCATAAAGGAACCATCCTTGTTGAATCTCAGAAAGGAAAAGGAAGTAGGTTTACAGTAAAACTTCCGATGAGCTAAAAACATAAAAATAATAGAGTAAAACATTGCCATCCTGACCATAGAAGGAAACCTTAAAAATAAGATGGTTCAATAAAGTCAAATAGAGCAATCGTAAGATTCTTCGACTCCACTTCGGTACCCTCAGAATGACAGATGTAAAATAAAATTTAGAAAAAATTAAACACGAAACAAAATACAAAAATATGAGTAATAGAATATTATTAGTAGAAGACGACCAAAGTTTTGGCGCAGTATTGAAGGATTATTTAACCATCAATAACTTTGAGGTTACCTTAGCCATCGATGGAGAATTAGGATTGAAAGAATTCACCGAAAATGAATTTGACATCTGTATTTTCGACGTAATGATGCCGAAAAAAGATGGATTTTCATTAGCAGAAGATGTGAAAAAAATGGATAAAAACACTCCTATCATCTTCCTTACTGCAAGAAACATGAGAGAAGATATCCTTAAAGGTTATCAGTTAGGAGCAGATGATTATATTACAAAACCATTCGATACAGAATTATTATTGTACAAAATCAAAGCTATCCTTCAACGAAGTAATTCCTTAGAAAATGAAGAACAAGAGCAATTCAAAATCAGCAATATTTTCTTTGATTCTATGTTGAGACAATTGACTGTTGGTTCTAACGAATACAAGCTTTCTCCAAAAGAAAACGAATTATTGAAGCTGCTTTGTCAACATCGTAACGACTTCATGCCAAGAGATTTAGCTCTTAGGAAAATTTGGAAGAAAGAAAATTATTTCACCGCAAGAAGTATGGACGTATATATCGCAAAACTTCGTAAACTTTTGAAAGACGACGAAGGATTGGAGATTATCAATGTTCACGGAGAAGGATTCCGATTGTTAGTGAAAAACTAAAAATCGAACTTTTTAGCTTTAAAAAACATCAAAAAATA
>NZ_JBYVEB010000089.1:0-12309 GCF_058117085.1 Chryseobacterium sp. CG10_8
CTTTTCTCTTCAGATTAACACGCAGAATTTAATCATATTTTTTGTAAAATCCACCAACTATTTTTCAGTACATTACCATTTCTTTTAGGAGTAGTGTCAATCACCAACATCTTTTGACCGTCAATCGTCTGAACATTCATGTTTTCTAAAATGTTACCGAAAGCGATGGTCTCAGTATTTTTAATCAAATTTCCATCGATCAAAACTGGAGAATTTCTGTCAAGATTAAATTGAGCATTAAGCTTACCCAAAGTGATCTTATCATAGTAATTCTCTTTCACCTTTACACTCACTAAGCCATTTTTAGCAACATCTGCGTACGAACTTAATTCTGCTGGAAGCTGTGTGCCTGATTTGTAAACATTAGCCTTCACAACATTTCCTTTATCTTGATCCAGCATATGCTGAGACGCAATCATACCGTCAACCAAAACAAGAGGTTTCTGAGAAGAGGTTTGTGCAAATGCTGTTGCAGAGATTACTAATAAAAAAGCAAATAATAATTTTTTCATGAAACTTATATTAATGGTTTCAACAAAATTAATAAAAAAATAAATACAACGATCACATTTCCAAAAAAGCATTTATTATTTTACGGAAATTTGATACAATCCAACTAATCGATTAGCAGATATTCATTGTAATGACCCAGAAATTTAACATCTGCGTCAATGGACGAAAGCTCTTCCAGAGCATTTTTATACAAAGGCTTCTCCCATTCTCCATCAATATTGATAAAAAAGAAATAATTACCGAGCTTGGTTTTTAAGGTGCGGCTTTCAATCTTGGAAAGATTCATTCTTCTCCATGCAAAAACTGACAAAACTTGATGCAATCCTCCCGCATGATCTTCCGGAAGCGTAATCATCAAAGAAGTTTTAGAACCTGTCTTCTCAAAACCAAGTTGCAATTCATTCTGAACTTTTAAAATAACGATAAATCGGGTATGATTTTGTTCAAAATCCTGAATATTATGATGCAAAACTTGCAATCCATAAATTTTTGCAGCGTAAGAATGAGCGATAGCAGCCCATTTTTGTTTTGGATTCTCAGAAATCAACTTCGCGGAAGCTGCCGTCGAACTGTAATCTTGTCGAGCGACCCCTTTGTAATTTTGATCTAAAAAATGAAAACATTGCGCCAAGGCTTGCGGATGAGAAATCACTCTATCGAATTCCTGATTTCCAGGACACACCATCAAATGATGCGAAATCGGCATAACAACCTCCGATTCTACAAAAATTTCTGAAAAATCATACAAATAATCCAAGGTCATTGATACCGTCCCTTCGATAGAGTTTTCCAAGGGAACTACTGCTTTGTCGACTTGGTCATTGATAACAGACAAAAAGCAATCATAAATATTGGATTGAGGAACAAGTTCTTCATTTGGGAAAATTTGAGTGGTTGCTAATTGAGTAAAACTAGCTTCAGGACCGAGATAAGCAATCTTCATAGTATTATTAAATAAAAAAGCCGAATAGATTTCGGCTTATGTTGTATTGTAATTTTTTAATTCAATTATTCTGCTTTATAAACCTGAGAACGTTCGGAAATACCATTATTATTAAAAGCTTCTATTTGGAAATAGTAAACATCCGTTCTATCCGCACCGGTAAAATAATACTCGTTTTTCCCATACACCATAATGCTTCCATACATTTTGTCAGGATCCTTCCCAAAATAGATTACATATCCATCTGCTTTTTCATTCTGTCTCCATTTCATCCAAATACTTCTTCTTTCGCCTGCTTTTTTAGGATCTGCTCTCAAAGGCACAAAATCTTCCACTTTTTGAGGTTTTTCTCCCGCTCCTTTTCCAAAAACCCGAAAACCACTCAAAGCAAACTTCCCTGTTGGCATTTTCAAATTCTCTAATTTTAAATAACGCGCTTTCGCAGGATTTTTCAGTTCAATATAATCATGGGGAACATCGCTTTGGTTATTGGATTTATCGACAATGACATTCCATTTTTTACCATCATTAGATCCATAGATTTTGTATTGATGCATTTTGCCCAACGTTTTCCCTTTGAACTCTACATCTTGATCCGCATAATTAATTTGAATAGCGTTGATGGTAGAAACTTCACCCAAATCTGTCTGAAACCACTCTCCTTTGTCTCCAGACTTTGCAGACCAATAGGTTTTGATATCTTCGTCAACCGCATAATTAGGCTGATATCCACCTAAAGTAGATGATACAGCGACTGGTTTATTATAATTCAGCAACATCCATCCACTAAACAAGCCTTTGGTAAAATCTTTACCCTTTGCAAATTCGGGGATATAAGTTGGATAATCTCCGTATGCGGTATTACAATACATCACATCGTCTTTGTCAAATCCAGCTGGCCAAATTCCCAAACGTCTTTCAAAATTATTTTTTGTTGAAATAAAAATCGTAGAAATATGCCACCAATTACCAAAATTATCTTCGAAGGTTGCTCCGTGTCCAGCTCCTCTTGCAAATCCACCTGGTTTATAAGAAAATGGATTATGTTTCTGATATTCGAAACCTTCCAAAGGATTATTACTAACATAGACTCCATCAGAATATCCACTGAACTCAGTTGCTGGAGCGCCATATTGCATATAATATTTACCATTATGTTTGGTCATCCAAGCTCCTTCCACAAATGGAGCAAGAAAAACGTTGTCGTTATATTCTCCAAATCTCTCCCATCCATGATCTTCAGGTTTTAATCTAACAATAGGCTTCACAAAACCTTCTGATTGCATCGTTTTGGTTTTAACCTCTGTTCCCAAAAGTGGCCATTCGTTACTCGAACCCCAATAAAGATAAAGTTTGTCCTTTTCTTCTTCATAAAAAAATGCAGGATCCCAGGCTCCCACCTTTAAGGTATCAACCGCTATTTCCCACTCGTCTTTTGTTGGATTGGTGCTTTTCCAAATTGGAAAATCCTGCTCCCATGTAGAACCAAAAACATACAAAGTATCCTTCATCGCCCAAACTGCAGGTGCGTTAAGATCATGAGTATATTTGTTATCTCGAAGAAATTTGCGATAAACGAATTTCCAATTGAGCATATCATCACTATACCAGTATCCTTCTTGATTGGTTGAAAAAAGAAATAACTTCTTCTGAAAATTAACAATAACAGGATCTGCCGTTGCTCTATGCTTTCCTTGTTTTGAAAAAACATCAAACGGTGTGTAGCCGTAATCAATATTAATCGGATTGCAATAAGTCTTTTGTTGAGAAAAAAATAAAGTACTAAAAAGGAAAAAGGCTAAAGCCAAATAACGAGAATTCATCATATTTTAAAACTTGAAGCTAATTTACATCTAAATTTTAGAAGAATCATTAATCATTGGATGCATATTTTTCATTAAGAAGCTTGCCAATTATCCATAATGATACTGAGTAAGAATTCTGGACATCGAATCACCCTCTTAGTTTCTGCATCAAAAAAGAATAATGTCGTTGAAGCTTCTGTTGTTTTTTCACCAGATTGATTGAAGATTTCATAAGTGAATTCGATTTTGACACCAGGGATCGTTTTGAGATAGGTATGAATTTCTAATAATTCGTCATAAAAAAGCGGTTTGATATACTTAATTTTATAGTCCGAAACCGGAAGCCACACCCCTCTTTTTTCGATTTCATCATACGGAATTCCAAACGTTCGAAAAAGCTCAACTCGGGCAACTTCGAAGTACTCAGCGTAATTGCCGTAATAGACGTATTTCATGGGGTCAGTCTCTCCGTAACGTACTCGTAATGTGTGTGTTGTGTGAATCATTTTAAGCATTAAATATTACATACAAATATATTTTTTAATAATCAAGGGGACAAATATTTTTTTTTAAAATTATTAATTTCCATCTTTGTATTCCCGATAAATTTTAACAAAAAAAGGATTTTGTAGCAGAGATGATGAACGAAAATTTAGGAATGATCTGGCAGAATTGTCTCAGTTTCATGAAAGACAATCTGAATGCTGCGGAGGATTCTTCCGATCTAAAAAAACTGGAAAACTCTTTTGAACTTTTGTTTGATAAAGTACAACCTGTTTCTTTGATTGATAACAATCTAACGTTGCTTGTTCCAAGTGATTTTTACAAAGAATATATCGAAGACAATTACTTGTCTTTGCTTTCTGCTGCGCTTAAAAAATATATCGGAAAAGGGGTGAAATTATGGTATTCTGTAATGGAAAACAAACCTGTTGGAAAGCAGAAACCTATTACAGTTAATGTTAAAGGAAAATCGGTAGCTACTCCAAAAGTTCAGGAGACCATTCCTCAAAATTTCGCCGCCAATAAAATTGTTAATCCATTTGTTGTTCCAGGAATTCAGAAAGTCAATATCGACTCTAACCTGAAAGCTGATTTTTCTTTCGATAATTATGTTGAAGGAGAAAGTAACAAATTTGCTTCTACTGTTGCAAGATCAATTGCGAAGAGACCGGGAGCAACGGCATTCAACCCTTTATTTTTGCATGGAGGTTATGGTGTCGGAAAGACGCACCTTGGACATGCGATTGGATTAGATGTTAAAGAAAGATTTCCAGATAAAGTAGTATTGTATCTTTCTTCGGAAAAATTCATTCAACAATTTATCTCTTCAGCCAAAGCACATAAGCAAGCCGAGTTTGCTAATTTTTACCAAATGGTTGACGTCTTAATCATTGACGATATCCAGTTTTTGTCAGGTAAATCTGCAACTCAGGACTCTTTCTTCCATATTTTTGATTACCTACACCAAAACGGAAAACAGATTATCTTAACTTCTGACCGTGCTCCTGTAGATATCATGGAAATTCAGGAAAGAATTGTAAGCCGCTTCAAATGGGGACTTACCGCTGAAATAAAATCTCCAGATTTCGATACGAGAAAGAAAATCATCGTTGACAAATTGTCTCGTGATGGAATTGTACTTCCTGAAGACATGCTTAATTTCTTGGCAACAGAAGTTAATTCGAGCGTTAGAGATTTGATTGGTGTTATCAACTCAGTGATTGCTTATTCTACGATATATAAATCGGATTTGACTTTGGAACTTTTGAAAGAAACGATTTCCAAAATTTCTAACAACAAGAAAAAAGTCATCAACATCCCTTATATTCAAGAAGTTATTTGCGAATACTTCGGGATCCAAAGAGAACAACTTCTTTCCAAAACAAGAAAAAGAGAGATTGCACTTCCAAGACAATTAGCAATGTACTTCTCCAAAGAGTTAACCAATTCTACGTTTGCAAAAATCGGAGAAGAGATGGGAGGAAAGGATCATTCAACGGTAATGTACGCTTGCGAAACAATTAAAGATGTTTCCAAAGTCGATAAAGAGATTAAGAAGTACGTTAAGGAATTGACCGAAAAAATTAAAAAATAAATTGCTTATTTTAAGCTGAAATAAAATATGACCCTTTCCGAGTTTGAAACTCTGAAAGGGTTTTTTGAAAAATCTAAATTGTAATCCGATGAAAATATTAATGGTTTGTTTAGGAAATATTTGTAGAAGTCCTTTAGCTGAAGGAATTATGAAATCTAAATTACCGGAAAATTATAAGGTGGATTCTGCTGGGACTATTGCCTTCCATGAAGGAAAACATCCAGATCCAAGATCAATATCAACCGCCGCTTCTCATGGAATCGACATCTCATCTCAACGTTCTAGATTGATCACTACCAAAGATTTGGAATATTTTGATCGTATTTTTTGCATGGATCTTAAAAATTATGAAGATGTTGTATCCATGACTAAAAGCGAAACCGAAAGAAAAAAAGTTTCCCTGCTTTTAGAAGAAGCCGGTCATTACAGTGATAATGTAGAGGTTCCTGATCCTTATTACGGAACAATTACCGATTTTCAAAGAGTTTATCTTTTGTTAGATGATGCTTGTGAAAAAGTAGCAGAAAAATTAATAAAATAAATTCTTGTTTTAATTTTCAACTCTTAACTTTCAATTCTCAATTTAACAAATGCTTTTCCTAATTCCTGCTTATTTATCAGAAGAATCACCATTGGATTACTTTGCACCGGTTATCAAAGAATACATTTTGAAAACCCACTATTTCTTTGTTGAGAATGAAAAAACTGCGAGAAAAGTAATTAAATTCTTTTGTCCAGAGAAGAAGCAACCTGACTTGAAACTTTTCAAATTAGATAAATATTCGGAATCAGCAGACCTTAAAGAAGCCCAACAACTGATGAAAGCCGGACAAGATTTTGGACTTCTTTCAGAGGCTGGCCTTCCTTGCATCGCAGACCCTGGAAATTTGATGGTAAAATGGAGTCATGAAAACAACATCAAAGTCATCCCCATCAATGGACCTTCTTCGATTATCTTGGCTTTGATTTCAAGTGGATTCAATGGTCAAGAATTCACTTTTCATGGATATCTTCCCATTGATAAATCGGAAAAAAAACAAAAAATTCAGTATTTAGAAAGCCAAGTTCAGAAAACAGGTTATTCTCAAATTTTCATGGAAACTCCCTATCGAAACAATGCGCTCATCGAGGATTTGATTAAATTCCTGAATCCGAACACCAAACTTTGCATTGCAGCCAATATCAATCATCCCACCGAAGAATTTATCAAAACGCTGAAACTCTCCGATTGGAAAAAGCAAAACATCGATTTGCATAAGATTCCTGCGGTTTTTGTACTCGGAAAATAACCTCATATAGCAAATCCTACATCTCAAATAACTTAAGTTAGGTTTCTCAGTTCTTTTTGAGAAACAAACAATTACCATCAATCCTCACAACAAAATTTCAATTTTGCCGTTACTATTTTATTTGTTATGAGGGCAAACCAAAAAATCTATTCTTTCTTTTTATTTTTATTGGCTATTTATAGCTATTGTCAAAGTTCCTTTTCATTGGGCATCTCGCCGGGATTCGGAGTCAATATCTACGACAACCAATTACGAACCGATAAAGAACACTTTAAATTTAGAACACCGATTACATTAAACATTGAAGCTAAATTATTAAAGAACCTTGATAACGAGAATGCTTTTGTTTTAGAATTTGTATATGCCCGAAAAACAATATGCTACCGATATAATCTGAGTGTAGAGGAAATCCCATTTCATAACAAGGAAACAGCTGGACAAAAATACAATACGTTATCACTTTTTGTAGGTTATAGACGAACATTACCATCCTTCAAACTACAAAAATTTTTTGAGGTAAGTATTGGTGGGGATTACAATTCTAATGATATTTCTTTTATTAGAGGCTCTGGAAGCGGCACTGGAAGCGATTTTTTAACTCCGATTACATACGAATCCTCTGGAGATACTAATATAGGAGAGACCAGCTATACGATGAGTGCTAATCTAGGCTTTGGACTTAATTTTGGATTTCGAAATCAATACGAATTAGGACTTTTTATCAATATTCCTTTTCAAAAAATACAAAGTGAGATATCATATCTTCATTACAGGTGGGAATACAACGATAAAACATATTACCATGACTTGTATTATATTGGCAAAGTTTACTATCCCAATCTTAAATTCACTTACTATATATTTTAAAGCTTAACTAAACTATCATCAATAGGACTTCTTAGGGGTTTGCAAAATCACAGTCCATTTTCAGCCTATTTTCGTTTTTATGACATCAAAATGGAGGAACTTTTATCTTTCCAAAATATTTCTATCTTTAAAACATGAAAATTCTCCCTTTTTTACTCGCTTTTTCCTCACTATTAGCAGCGCAACAAGTTCCGGAACTCACCAATGAAATGGCGATGAAACTTTCGCAAATGCCTTTGCATTGCATTTCGACAGAATATCCCAACAAAACAGGACACGTCATCAATAACGAGACGGAAGCCAAAATGTCGCCTCAAGACCTTCACCCCTCTTTCTATGGTTGTTTGGACTGGCATAGTTCGGTTCATGGACATTGGATGTTGGTGAGATTATTGAAAACCAAACAGCTTCCTAATGCTCAAGAAATAGAAAAACTTTTAGAAAACTCATTCGACCCAAAGAAAATCAAACAAGAAGCAGAATATTTTTCAAATTTTCAACTTTCCAAGACTTTTGAAAGAACCTATGGTTGGGCTTGGTTACTGAAATTGGACGAAGAACTCAGTAACTGGAACGACCCAAGAGCGCAAAAATGGCATCACAATCTTCAGCCTTTAACGCAAGAAATTCTAAAACTTTGGAAAGCATTCTTACCAAAACAGACTTATCCTAACAGAACTGGCGTGCATCCCAATACTGCATTTGCACTCGGTTTTGCGATTGATTGGGCGAGAGCAACCAATGATAAAAGCTTCGAAAATCAATTGTTAGAAAAAGCAAAATATTTTTATTTAAAAGACAAAAAAACGCCAGCTTATTTAGAACCTGATGGTTCGGATTTTTTCTCTCCAAGTTTGGAAATTGCAGACTTAATGAGAAGAGTGCTTCCGCAAAAAGAGTTCGTCAAATGGATTCATCAATTCTATGACAAAAGAAGTCTGGAAAATATCAAACAAATCCCGATTGTCAGCGACCTCACCGATTACCAAACCGTTCATTTGGTAGGACTTTCTTTTTCCAAAGCTTGGTGCATGAAAGGTATCGCTTCTTCCCTACCAAAAAACGAACGATTAAATAAAGATTTCAGTGAGACTTCTGACCACTTTTTAGCCAAAGCTTTACCCATGCTATTCGAAGGGAATTACGGTGGTGACCATTGGTTAGCGAGCTTTGCCGTTTATGCTTTGAAAGACTGAATTTTATAATCTTTCAACTTCGTTTTTGAAATTATAATTCCGTAATTTTGCGAATTCCAATTTTTTGAATGATGCCAAAAGCCAAAAGCCAAGAGCAAGCAGCTGATAAAGAATATATAAAAGTTTACGGCGCACGCGAACACAATCTTAAAAACATTGACGTCAAAATTCCACGAAACGAATTGGTGGTGATTACTGGACTCTCAGGTTCGGGAAAATCATCATTGGCATTTGACACCATTTTCGCAGAAGGACAGAGAAGATATATCGAAACATTTTCTGCCTATGCAAGACAGTTTTTGGGCGGTTTGGAGCGTCCGGATGTGGACAAAATTGAAGGTCTTTCTCCCGTTATTGCTATTGAACAAAAAACTACCAATAAAAATCCACGTTCAACGGTTGGCACGGTTACCGAATTGTACGATTTCCTTCGATTATTATTTGCAAGGGTTTCTGATGCTTACTCTTTGAGTACAGGAAAACGTTTGGTAAGCTATACCGAAGACCAAATTCTGGAAACCATCAAACAAAATTACAAAGGAGAAAAATTGATGCTTCTCGCTCCCGTGGTTCGATCTAGAAAAGGACATTACCATGAACTTTTTGTCCAAATGGCAAAAAAAGGCTATGGTCAAGCAAGAATTGATGGCGAATTACAAGATATTGAATACGACCTCAAACTCGACCGATATAAGACCCATGATATTGACATCGTTATTGACCGTTGGATTATTGGTGAAAATGCCACCGAAACCCGAATGGAAAAATCTCTAAAAACCGCAATGGAAATGGGAGAAGGACTCATTGGGATTCAGAAATTGGGTAGTGACGAAGTCGAATATTTTTCCAAGAATTTGATGGATGATGACACAGGTCAATCTTTGGCATTGCCAGAACCTAATACGTTTTCATTTAACTCTCCAAAAGGCAGTTGCCCTAACTGTAAAGGTCTGGGAACGATTAAGAAAATCAATACCGATTTTTTTGTTGAAAACCCAAAACTTTCCATTAACAACGGTGCGCTTTTACCATTAGAAGACATTAAATCTAACAAATGGATTGTTAATCAGATAAAGAACATTTTGGAGATTTTTGATTTAGACTTATCAACGCCTTTCAAAGATATTCCTAAGGATGCTTTAGACTTAATTTATCACGGTGCGCAAAAGGATTTTACTAAAGAACTGAAGCACGCTGGCATTACTAAAAAAGTTAAAGTCAATTTCGAAGGGTTGATTTCTTTAATGGAAGAAATGATTGAGGATAAAGAATCCTACGATGCCATTTTGCTCGAAAGGCATTTCACGACGGAAGAAACATGTCCAGAATGTAACGGAACAAGGCTTCAAGCTTCAAGTTTGAGTTTCAAAATCGACGGAAAAAATATTGCGGAAATCAATGCTTTAAGTTTATCTGATTTGAAGGAATGGTTGAAAGACGTTCATGAAAAATTCTCTGAAAAGAATAAAATCATTGCCCACGAAATTTTGAAAGAGATTGAAACCCGACTTCAGTTTTTGTTAGATGTTGGTTTGGATTATTTAAGTCTCAGCAGAAGTTCCAAAACCCTTTCTGGTGGAGAATCTCAAAGGATTCGTTTGGCCACACAAATTGGCTCTCAATTGGTCAATGTGCTTTATATTTTAGACGAACCATCCATTGGGCTACACCAAAGAGACAACGAAAGACTGATTAAATCCTTGAAAAATTTAAGGGATATTGGGAATTCGGTTTTGGTGGTGGAACATGACAAAGACATGATTTTGGAAGCCGATGAAGTTTTGGATATTGGTCCTAAAGCTGGAAAACATGGTGGTGAAATTCTTTGGCAAGGAAAACCAAAAGACTTACTGAAAGCCGACACTATCACTGCCGATTACATCACTGGTAAAAGAAAAATTGAAATTCCAGAAGTAAGAAGAGAAGGCAACGGAAAAAGTTTGGTTCTGAAAGGTGCGAAAGGTAACAACCTGAAAAACGTAAACTTAGAAGTTCCATTGGGGAAATTAGTCGTGGTGACTGGGATTTCAGGAAGTGGAAAATCATCTTTAATTAACGGAACTTTGTACCCGATTCTTAACCGTCATTTTTATCGTGCGGTAAAAGAACCACTGCCATACAAATCGATTGATGGATTGGACAATATCGACAAAATTGTGGATGTTGACCAAACTCCGATTGGTAGAACTCCTCGTTCCAACCCTGCGACTTATACCGGAATGTTTACCGACATTAGAAATCTTTTTTCCGAACTTCCTGAAAGCAAAATCCGAGGTTATAAACCTGGACGATTTTCCTTTAATGTAAAAGGGGGAAGATGCGAAACTTGTCAAGGTGGAGGATTGAAAGTCATTGAAATGAATTTCCTACCTGACGTTTATGTTCATTGCGAAACTTGTAACGGTAAGCGTTTTAACCGCGAAACTTTGGAAGTACGATACAAAGGAAAATCTATTTCCGATGTTTTGGATATGACGATTGATGAAGCGGTGGAATTCTTTGCTCCAATCCCTAAAATCTACATTAAAGTAAAGACTTTGCAAGACGTTGGTTTGGGTTACATCACGTTGGGACAGCAATCGACGACCCTTTCTGGAGGTGAAGCGCAACGTATCAAATTGGCGACCGAACTTTCCAAAAGACAAACTGGAAATACGCTTTACATCTTAGATGAACCAACAACTGGACTTCATTTTGAGGATGTGAAAATCTTGATGGAAGCCATTAATCAACTCGTAGAATTGGGTAATTCTTTCATTATTATTGAACATAATTTGGACGTCATCAAATTAGCCGATTATATAATTGACATCGGCCCCGAAGGTGGAAAACATGGTGGAACCATCGTTGCACAAGGAACTCCAGAAGAGATTATTAAAAACAAAAAGTCTTTGACCGGGA
Organism: Chryseobacterium sp. CG10_8; assembly: GCF_058117085.1. Lineage (NCBI taxonomy): Bacteria > Pseudomonadati > Bacteroidota > Flavobacteriia > Flavobacteriales > Weeksellaceae > Chryseobacterium > Chryseobacterium sp. CG10_8. Next base: position 11,613 of record NZ_JBYVEB010000089.1, read on the forward strand.
AGTTTTTGAAAAGAGAGTTATAAAGCAAAAGATTGCTTCGTCATTACATTTCGCTTCGCTCCATTTCATTCCTCGCAATGACGAGATGTGTCATTGTGAGGAGGAGGAACGACGACGAAGCAATCTCATAAAACCATTACATAACCTGATATAAATTACACAAAACCACAAAATTAGTTGTGGTTTTTTTGTTATTTTTGGGTAAAAGCATAAACATGAGTTTCAAACTATTAGCAATACGACCGTTAGAGAATTGCAACACAAAATTCTTAAAGAATCTTGAGGTAAATAGAATTTATCAGTTTTATAATGATTATGAATTTCAAGATTCTGCAGAAAAAAAAATCACTGATTTTTCCACGTTAATAGAAGTTTTTAAAATTGAATACAAATCCAGTGTACCAGAAAATATGTTTGGTGACATAATTAATATTTCTGCAATTGTTGGTAAGAATGGAAGTGGAAAGAGTGCTTTAGTTGAGTTGTTTATAGCTTGCATGAACCAATTATCTTTTTCATTGTTGCATGATCAAGATTCGGAGCAATTAAAAACTTCAACTACAATAAAAAAGGTTGATGATGATAAGCAGGGAAGTAAAATTAAATGCCAAATCTTTTATGAAATTGATGATGAATTTTACAAATTAAATATAGATGGTATTAATTTTCAATTATCAAAAATTTCTAATGATATTAA
>NZ_JBYVEB010000090.1:0-12053 GCF_058117085.1 Chryseobacterium sp. CG10_8
AAAGTATATAACATGATGTTATCAAACCCCAACTTTTCTGCATTCTCAAAATCTTTAACAGAACTGCTAAAATCTTTCTTCATATTGAAACACAAGCCACGTGCGAAATACGCCTCACTTTCATTTTGCTCTAACTCAATAGCCTTAGTTAAAAAGTCGATAGCGCCATCTAAATTCATATTGCCCATTTCTTTTTTGCCCAAATCAAAATAGTTTATTGAGTCTTGAGAATAAAAATTCGCAAAAGATAAAATCAAGAATAATAAAACAAATTTTTTCATGGCATCAAAGACAGAATTTTTCAACCTTCGATCAAAAAAGTTCGCCTAAATTTTTCGGTCTAGAAATACCAAGGTGTTGGTAAGCTTTTTCGGTCACCTCTCTTCCTCTTGGCGTACGGATAATAAAGCCTTCCTGAATAAGAAACGGTTCATACACTTCTTCTAATGTTTCAGGGTTTTCTGCAATGGATGTCGCAAGAGCCGAAATACCAACGGGTTTTCCTCGGAAGTTTTCGATCATGACACGCATAATTTTGTTATCCATTTCGTCCAACCCATATTCATCGACGTTCAATGAATTAAGGGCGTATTTTGTAATTTCGATTTCTATTTCACCATTTCCTTTAATTTCGGCAAAATCTCGAACTCTGCGCAAAAGAGCATTGGCAATTCTTGGTGTCCCACGACTTCTACGCGCTATTTCGAGGGCGGCATTTTCATAAATTTTAACACCTAAAACGCGGGCACTTCTTTCGATAATCATCCCAAGAAGTTCAACGGTATAATATTCTAATCGGCTTTGGATGCCAAATCTCGCCAACATAGGTTTGGTAAGCATTCCGCTTCGTGTGGTTGCGCCAACGAGCGTAAAAGGATTCAAACCAATTTGCACACTTCTCGCATTAGGGCCAGTCTCCAACATAATGTCGATTTTGTAATCTTCCATTGCTGAATACAGATATTCTTCCACAATGGGAGAAAGTCTGTGAATTTCGTCTATGAAAAGTACGTCATTTTCTTCCAAATTGGTCAGCAAACCAGCTAAACTTCCCGGTTTGTCTAAAACGGGCCCTGAAGTCACTTTGCAATTGACTCCCAATTCATTAGCAATTATATGAGATAGCGTAGTTTTTCCCAATCCCGGAGGTCCATGCAAAAGGACATGATCCAAAGCGCCACCTCTGTTTTTAGCGGCAGCAACAAAAACCTCCAAATTATCCAAAGTCTTACGTTGTCCAGCGAAATCACGGAAACTTTGCGGTCTAATTTGTTCTTCCTGCATTAATTCTTCGTCGGAGAAATTTTCTTTATCTGGATGGAGAAAATCGGGCATATATTATTTTGAATTATTTTCAAAGATAGTAAAATTAGGAAAAGGTTGACACGAAGACTAAGGTTGAGAATTTAAGTTTATATTGAAATTACGGAGATGTCGATTTTTACCTATATTCCTTCATTTCTAATGTAATATCATTAATGATAATTACATAATCAATCTCATCATAATCTTTAACCAGAACCTGCATATGATAATAGACGTACTTGGGATCATCACGGCTATGATCGACTCGTCTGGCAATGGCTTGTCTTGTATCATAAATATCAATCTTTTTTTTCTCAAGCAAAAATTTTTGGATATCGGCGAAACTATGTTTGAACTCTTTTTCGTAGTCAGTGATCTTTGTGACCCCTCCGTTTTCGTCGTACATATATGCTTTATTTATAGACTCAGATCGGAAAGTTGTAGACCATCTCATCAATTTTCCTTCATGATTATATTTTTTTCTAATTACAAAAGGGCTCCATTGTTTTGAAACTTCTTCTTGATAGACTCTTAATGAATATGGAGAATATCTTTCCGGTTTGCTTGTAGATTGCGTAATTTCTCTTCCATCTTTCAAAGTAAAGGTGTAATGACTCGGACTTCCTCCATCTTTTCCCTTGTTGAGATTAAATGTTTTAATATCAAATAAAGCACTGTCCGTAGCAGGTCGATCTTCTTGTACAGCCAGAGTATTGTTTGTGGCTTTTTCCACTGTCTTTACTTTGCAAGACAAGATGGCTAAACTACAAGAGATTAATAAGATTAAATTTTTCATAATGGGATTATTTTGGATCCCTTTTTATAGAGGTGATATTTGGATTTGCTATTTCCCATTATCTCTATGACTTACGGGTTTCTATTTTTAACAAACAATTTAATCAAATATAGAAATTTTGTTTGCTTTTTTTAAAGAATTTATAAGAAAGATTGCTTTAAGACTAATTCTAATTTGATTAAATTTACCCAATCTCAAATTCATCAAAATGCTTAGTCAGATCCACCCCAAATTACCCATGCGAAATAAGGAAATTACACGACAATTCTACTGTGGATTGTTGGGATTTGTGGAACTTGGAGATCCTAATTTTGCGCCTTATTTTATGTGTAGAAGGGATAATGTGGAGATTCATTTTTTTGAATTTAAAGATCTGGATCCATTGGGAAATTATGGTCAAATTTATATTAGAACCAATAATGCAGAGAATGTTTGCAGCGCAATTCAGTCTTTGGGTATTGCAACGACAAAAATTGAAATCAAGCCCTGGAAACAGAAAGAATTTTCTATCCTTGATCCAGACCATAATTTAATTACATTTGGAGAAACCTTAAACTAAACCTTCAACTCAGACTTAATTTTAATCTCAATCTTCATGAAACTTATTGGACCTTTTAAACAATTAATTACTTTAGACCATCTTCCTTTAAGAGGAAAAATCTCGGACGACCAACTTGAAGTTATCGAGAATGCGGGAATCTTAGTTAGTGAGAAAGGTTTGATTGAGGAGGTTGGGATTTTTGATGTGTTGGAGACCGAGTACAATCTTGATGAATCTCAAATTTTATATTTGAACGCGGAAAACTCACCATTTGTAGTTCTTCCAGCTTTTGTCGATTGTCATACTCATATTTGTTTTGGAGGGAATAGAGCGAATGATTTTGCGATGCGTAATGCCGGAAAGTCTTATCTTGAAATTGCCGAAAGTGGAGGCGGAATTTGGAGCAGTGTAATGCATACAAGGAATGCGTCTGAAGAAGAATTGTTAGTTTCGCTTTTGGAAAGGATTAACCGACAAATTCAACTTGGGATTACTACCATTGAAATAAAATCCGGATACGGATTAGACTTAGAGAACGAACTTAAGATGCTTCGTGTAATCAAAAAAGCGCAGGACTTAACTCCGGCAACTTTGGTTCCTACATGTTTGTCCGCGCATCTTAAGCCAAGAGATTTCGAAGGAAGTAACCAAGATTATTTGGAGTATATTTTAAATGAAATTTTACCAAAAGTAAAAGAAGAGAACTTGGCTCGTCGGGTAGATATTTTTATTGAAAAGTCAGCTTTTCAGCCTGAAGAAAGCCATGATTTTTTATCTAAATCTAAAAGTTTAGGTTTTGAGACAACCGTTCATGCAGATCAGTTTACACCGGGGAGTTCGCGGATCGCCGTGGATTTTGGTGCCTATTCTGCGGACCATTTGGAAGCGACTTTGGAGGAAGATATCGAGTACTTAGCTCAATCAGAAACTGTAGCCGTTGCTTTGCCTGGTGCGAGCTTAGGTTTGGGAGAGCCTTTTACTCCTGCAAGAAAAATTTTAGATGCAGGTGGGATTCTAGCGATTGCAAGTGATTGGAATCCAGGTTCTGCTCCTATGGGAAATCTCATTACGCAAGCAAGTGTCCTTGCAACTTATCAAAAACTCTCAACCGCTGAAGTTTTGGCAGGAATGACTCATCGTGCTGCAAAAGCATTGAATCTTCATGATAGAGGTGTCATCAAAAAAGGCATGAAAGCTGATCTGGTGGTTTATCAGACAGATAATTTCCAAAATATTCTTTACAACCAAGGGAGCTTAGCTGCAAAACATGTTTTTATTGATGGAGAATTGGTTTTTTAATCAATATTTTTTAGTAGAATCCAGCCAGTTAGGGTGATTGGTTTTTGATTGACTTGGTCAGTCCAATTTACAATATACCAATAAGAAGAGGTTGGAAGTTTTCTACCTTGGAATCTTCCATTCCATGTAGGTGTTTTCTTGGATGCTTTGTAAACTAACTTGTTATATCGGTCATAGATTTCAGCTGAAAATCCTTTGTGTTCAATAAGCGAACTGAAATCAATGATGTCATTATACCCATCATTATTTGGGGTGATTACATTGGCCATTTGGAAGGCATTATATTGTACCGAAGTATAACAAGTTTCGCCTCTAGCTCTTACATAAACGGTGACAATAGTATTATTCGGAACATTGGTAAAAACATTAGATGTTTGCCAACTTACCCCATCTAAGGAGTATTCTAAAGTTTGCCCAGTTGAAATAGATGCAAGGATGGTGAGATTTTTTTTGTCGTAAGTAATATCTTGAATTTTAGGCATTTCTTTAGCGCCAACCTGAACGGCGTACATCTGGGTACAGATGCCATTATCAATAAGAACTTGATAATTTCCGACGGTACTTGCAGTAATAGTTTGGGTAGTTTCTCCTGTACTCCATAAGTAAGAATAATTTGTACCACTTCCAGCATCTAAAGTTAAATATTCTCCTTCGCAGATTTTTCCACCGACTAGCGAAGAGGTAATTGCCGGAACCACAGTAATTGTTATACTTGTGGTGTTTGTTGAGTAACAACCGTTGGCGCCAATTCCAGTCACTGAATAAGTGGTTGTTGTAGTTGGAGAGACAGTATATGTACTTCCAATGCCTGCTACTCCTATCCAAGAATAGGTTTGCGCTCCAGAAGCTGTTAATGTAACAGATTCTCCTGCACAAATTTCATTTTTGTTCGCAACTAAGTTAACAATAGGGGGTGTCGTGTTCTCAACAACTGTAACGGAATCTTGGTCACCACAAGCAGTTGATACAGAGTTGGTGATGGTACAAGTATAGGTTCCCGGCGAACTGATTATTGGAGTTAAAGTATTAGCTCCAGAAGCAATAATTCCACCTCCTGACGCTGTCCAAAGGATAGTTGAACCAGCGGGAAATGTAGAAGCGGAAGCATTCAATGTAATTATAGGTGTGTTACAAGTAATTTGACCAGGTGTTGCAATATTGACTACTGCAGAAGGCTGCATGACCACATTCACGCTTTGTTGAAATTGGCATCCACCTGAAGTAGTAACCGTTACGGTATATGTTCCTCCAGTTGATACGGTGTTTGTCGCTCCAGAAGTTCCGTTTGACCAAGTGAATGTGTTTCCAGTGCCATTAGCAGTTGCTGTCAAAGTCGTGGAACCTCCTTCGCAAAAAGTGAGGTTTCCGCTGATTTGCAAATTGGGGTTAGTTCCTGATGTAAGAGTAACACTTGCAGGAGTGGAAGTGCAGCTTCCATTGGTGACAGTCAGCGTATAAGTGCCCGGTGTATTCACTGTAATACTTTGTGTTGTTTGTCCGGTTGACCAAAGATTTCCAGTCGCTGAATTCGATGTTAAAGTCACGCTGGAATTAGGACATATTGCCGTTGAAGATGCAGTTATGTTCGCGGTAATGGCACCGGTTGTAAAAACAAAGCTTCCAATTTTGGTGCAGCTACTAAGATTACTACCTGGATTATTAGGGTCTTGATAATGAATGGCGTAATAGTAAGTATTAGTAGGGTTAATGGTAATTGGTGAGGTAATTGGATTGGTACCTGCATTAGCGTCGTTGGCTGTTGAATAATAATTAACAATAAAATTAGAATTTCCGTTAACAATAGTCGGGGTTAAAGTATTAAAATTAAATGGATTAGTACACGTGCTTACTTGCGATGGAGAAGTCGGTGTTGGTCCAGATGTTCCCGGTTCATGAAATGGGTTTGGGGCAAGAGTTGGATTGTTAAAAGGTGAAACGAAAGTTGCAGTACCTCCCCAAACCAAATTAAACGTATATACGGTCGAAGACCAATTATCAATGTAGAAATAATAAGTTTCTCCTGCTAGAACATTCATGTACATGCAATAGGCATCGGTATTTCCAGCTCCTGAAGAGACGTTGGTATTAGTCATATTCATACCGGTTGGGACAAGGTATCCTGATGCATTACATCTAATTGGACTCCCAAGATTACTGCAAGTCGTGTTGGGTCCATAGATTCCCCAATCATAATCTACAGGTCCAGTAGGAGTTAAGTCGAATGTCAAAGTTCCGCTTGTCGCAATGGTAAATTTGTACCAAACTGAATGGTGTTCTCCTGATGTCAAACATCCTCCTAGAAACTCGTTGATATTTCCTATTCCAGCAGGAGTATAATTGATATCAGAATTTCCACATAAAGTAATTGCGGTGTTGCAATCTTCTTGTGTGTACGCCAAAGGAGATATTACAAAAAAAATGAGGAGAATTAATTTTTTATACATCACGGAAAAAAGTGTCTATTTTATTAATAACAAATTCAATTGAAAGAGATTAATCTGCAAACAATAATCATTAATTTTTTAAAACTTAAAGTTAGCAATTTTTTTTACTAGTCTATAATAGATTATTATTTTATCAAAGGCATTGATAAAAGAGGCCATTTTTGGATTCCTTTAAAGAAAGTTTGCTGGAATTATCCAATCGTAGCAGACAAGGTTTGTTAAAAAGGTTTTGAAGGGTTAATGAATGATTTTCTCTTGTGATAATTTTAAAAACACACCTTTCAACCAATGAAAACTGGCTGGAAAAATGTCAATCTAAGGAAGGAATTTAGCTTTTACTCTCTGTTTTTTAATAGAATCCAGCCCGTAATATTTACTGGTTTCTTGTTAGTGTCATCCGTCCATTTGATGATATACCAATATGAAGTTGAAGGAAGAGGTTGACTTAATAATTTACCGTTCCAAGTTGGATTTTGTTTGGTGGCCTTATAGATCAGCTTGTTATATCGGTCATATATTTCTGCAGAGAATCCTTTATAGTCGAGGAAGGGTCCAAAATCAATCTGGTCGTTGTGTCCATCACCATTTGGAGTTATTACATTCGTCATTTGGAAGGTGTTATAATCTGCTATCGAATAACATATTTCATTTCTCACACGTACTAGTGCGGTGATAATGATGTTGGCCGATACATTATTGAAGACATTGGAGTCTTGCCAAGTAATTCCATCATTAATTGAATACTGTAAAGAAGCACCAGTCGATATACTTGCAACGATTGTAAGTGTATTTTTGTCGAAGAAAATATTTTCTATTTTCGGTAATTCTTTGTAAGCAACCTGAGCTGAATAAGTTTCGGTACATACTCCATTGTCTATAGTAACTTGATAAGTTCCTAAGGTGTTGACATTAATGGTTTGAGTGGTAGCTCCAGTGCTCCAAAGATAGCTGTATGAAGGTCCGCTTCCTGCATTAAGAGTAAGATATTCACCTTCGCAAATTTCACCTCCAGTTAGCGTGGAAGTAATTGCCGGAACAACAGTAATAGTGATGTTGGCTGTGTTTGCCGCGGAACAACCATTTGATCCAACTCCCGTTACCGAATAGGTGGTGGTAGTTGTAGGAGAAACGGTCTGAGTGTTTCCTGTTCCAGTCAATCCTGTCCAAGTATAGGTTTGTGCTCCAGAAGCAGTGAGGTTTGTGCTTTCTCCAAGACAGATTGCAGTTGGATTAGCTACTAGGGTAATCGTTGGAGCAGTATTATTTTCTACAACAGTTACCGAAGCTGTATCTGTACAAGCATTTGTTGATGGGCTTGTAATAGTACAAGTATAGGTGCCTCCTTGATTAACAATAGGCGTGAGTGTATTTCCTCCTGACACAATATTTCCTCCTCCCGTTGAAGACCAAACAATGGTTGAACCTGTCGGAAAAACAGAACCTGATGCGTTGAGTGTAATCTGAGTGGTATTACAGGTTATTTGTGTAGGAATAGCGATATTGACTTCAACCGCTGGTTCCATTATTAATGTGACACTTTGTAGAAATTGACAGCCTTCAGGAGTTGTTACTGTAACAGTTTTTACGCCTCCTGTTGTGAAAGTGCTAGTTGCTCCATTAGTTCCATTGGACCATGCGAAAGTATTTCCAGTGCCTGCAGCAGTTGCTGTTAATGTAGTTGAATCCCCTTCACAAAAATTCAAGTTTCCTGAAATTTGGACATTAGGATTTGTTCCTGCGGTTAAAGTGATACTAATAGGAGTTGAAGTACAAGTAGCAGTCGCATTAGTTAAAGTATATGTACCGGCTGTGTTGACTGTGATACTTTGAGTTGTTTGGCCGTTAGACCAAGTATTTCCAGTTGGAAGACTAGATGTCAAAGTAACTGAGTTTCCAGGGCAAATTACCGTTGAAGTAGATGTTATCGTTGGCGTGGGAATGTTGTTGATAATTAATTGTAGCTGTGCTACTTTGGGGCAAATTCCATTAGTGACTAGGACATATACTGTAGCATTTCCTGAGTTAAATGATGAAGGATTGGCAATTGTATTGGTGTTCCCTGCATTGGCGTCAGCTAAAGTTTGATAATAACTAAAAGTTACTCCAGGACTTGTGCTAATTGAAGATTGAGCCGAAGTTAGGTTAAAGTTTGCCGTACTTGAATTGGTACAGATGCTCAATGAAGAATTCTGTACAGTTGGAACGCTACCTTGCACCACGGTTGCGGATTTTTGATACTGACATCCCGATGGAGTTGTTACTGTAACTGTATAAGTTCCTGCTGTAGAAACCGTAATCGACGCTCCATTGGCTCCGTTAGACCAAGTGTAGGTATTGCCGGTCCCCGTTGAAGTAGCTATCAAAGTTGTAGTTGCATTACTACATAAAGTCAGATTTCCAGAAATCTGAGCATTAGGGTCGGTATTGTTCGTAATCGTTACACTGGCAGGTTGACTGGTACAGACTCCGTTGCTTGTAATTAAAGTATAAGTTCCCGGTGTGTTAACGGTTATTGATTGTGTTGTAGCTCCATTTGACCATGTGTTTCCTGTGGTGGCTGCAGAGGTTAAAGTGACATTCCCATTGGGACATAACACCGTAGAACTTGCATTGATGGTTGCCACCATTGTTTGGTTTACAAAAATAAATGATCCTATTTCAGTGCAAGTGTTTAAGATATTATTCGGATTAGTAGGGTCCTGATAGTTAATTACATAATAATAAGTTGAATTAGGAGTAACGGTGGTTGGAAATGTGATAGGGTTAGTCCCTGAGTTAGCATTATTAGCGTTTGCGTAATAGCTCACCGTAAAGTTGGTATTTCCATTTAAGATTCCTGGAGTCAAAGTACTGAAATCAAACAATGCATTGTTAGAACAAATATTGATTTGATGAGGGTCTGTAGGATTTAGACCTGGATTTCCCGGCTCCATAAATGGGTTTGGAGCAATACTGGTATTGTTGAAAGGAGATACAAAAGTCGCAGTACCACCCCAATAAAGGTCAAAGGTATACACTGTTGTTGACCAATTGTCTAGATATAAATAATAGGTTTCTCCAGCAACAACACTCATATATCTACAGTAAGGATCTGTGTTTCCTCCTGTAGAAGTTACATTAGTGTTGGTCATATTCATTCCGGTCGATACAAGATAACCAGAAGCATTACATCTAATCGGTGATCCAAGATTGCCACATGTTTTATTGGGTCCATATATTGCCCAATCATAGTCGACAGGTCCTGTCGGTACCAAATCAAAAGTTAAAGTCCCACTTGTTGCAATGGTAAACTTATACCAAACTGAATGGTGTTCCCCAGTATCTAAACATCCTCCAAGATACTCATTTTGATTTCCAATGCCAACAGGCGTATAATTGACATTTGAATTTCCGCATAAAGTAATTGCAGTGTTGCAATCTTCCTGCGAATATGAGAGGTGAAATATTGTCAGAATTAAGACGAAGAATATTCTTTTTAACATCGTAAACCTATGTTTTATTTTAAATTTTATACGCCCAATTACTAAGAATAGGGTTGTTAAACTTGTAATTTTGGAAACCGAAAGGTAGTGATTTTTTGTATTTTAATTTTCGGTGACAAAGAAATGTTTTTGGGCTTTCATTTTTTATGTTAGATTTGTCAGTGTACCTTATGCAGATGATATGACAGAAGGTTTTGCGAGTGAAATGCTCGCTTTATAATATCAAAGATATATGATGGCAGAACTTATTTTAAATAAAATTGAAACTTCCCAAATTGCATTTATAGAATGGAAACAACAACAATTTGAAGTTAGGCAGGAGTTAATTTCTAAACTTTCCAAATTGCTGATAAATCAAAAAGAAGAACTTGCGAGAATAATTGTTACCGAAATGCATAAGCCTATTTCGCAGGCTATTTCAGAGATTGAGAAATGTGCATTGATGTGCGATTATTATGCAGGCATAGAAAATGTTTTGAAATCAGATAATTTATCAACGGAATTTCAAATAGCAGAAGTTCGGTATGAGCCCAAAGGAGTAATTTTAGGGGTAATGCCTTGGAATTTTCCGTTTTGGCAGGTTTTGCGTTTTGCAATTCCAACTATTCTTGCTGGGAACACCGTTTTATTGAAGCATGCATCCATTTGCTTCGGGAGTGGAAGTGCTATTGAAAAATTATTTTTGGAAGCTGGATTCCCGAGTGGAATTTTTCAAAATTTAGAGATTGGACATCAAGAGGTAGAATTGGTTTTAAAGAATTCCTACGTTCGAGGGGTTAGTCTTACAGGAAGCGAGTTAGCGGGTTCCAATGTGGCTTCTTCGGCTGGAAAATATATTAAAAAGTCATTATTGGAACTTGGAGGGAGTGATGCATTTATCGTTTTAGAAGATGCAGATTTGGAGTTAGCTGCAAAAAATGGGGCTTTAGCAAGACTTCAAAATTGTGGACAGACTTGTATCGCAGCAAAGCGTTTTATTATTCAGGAAGATGTTTATAACGATTTTGTTAAATATTTAATTGCTGAATTTCAAGAATATATACCCGGAAATTCTTTTAGTCTCGAAACAAAACTGTCAGGAATGGCGAGACCTGACCTTGCTGATGAATTAGAGAATCAGTATCTGCGAGCGATCGAAAATGGGGCAGAAATCATTTTGCCTTTAGTTAGAATTTCAGAAAACGAGTTTCAGCCAGGTTTAATACGAGTGAAAGCAGGAAATCCTATTTTGCAAGAGGAATTGTTTGGTCCGTTAGGGATGGTCATGAAGGGTAGTAGTGATAAGGAAATTCTTGATTTATCCAATGATATTCCTTTTGGTTTAGCCAATTCAGTTTGGACAAAAGATAAAAACAGACAAGCATTTTTTATAGAAAATCTCCAATCAGGCACTGTGAGTATCAATAAAATGACCTCTTCTGACCCAAGATTTCCTTTCGGAGGAATCAAGAATTCAGGTTATGGTACAGAGCTTTCTTTATTGGCTCTTAAAGAATTTGTAACAGTTAAAATGATTGTGGGAAATTAAAGAGTTTATTTTTGAGAATTATTATCAAATTTTGATAGAAATATTTGAATCATTTCTTTTTGCTCTTTGATGATAATATTTTTTTCGTTAATAATTTCATCTTTTTCAATGATACGTTTTTCGTATTGTTCAATTAATTTTTCAGATTCTTTGTTAATAATTTGAGCATTATCACCGTTTTGATTTTTTTGTTTAAAAGTAATTCCGCTTTCTTCAAACCAAGAAAGAACATCTGTTTCTAAAATTTTTTCCAAAGATGCAAGTTGTTGAAAAGTTGGGAAACCTTAGTCGCTTTCCCAGTTGGATATTGTTTTTTGTGAAGTATCAAGAGCAAGAGCTAACTCTTCTTGGCTCATTTTTTTAGTATCACGATATTGCTTTATTTTTTTACCTACCTTTATCATGAGAACAAATTTAGAAATAATTTACTAATATTTAGAATAAATAGTATTTATAACTTGGATGACTCACTATAATTTTGAAATGTTTAACAAATAAAAAAACTTTTTATTATGAAAAAAGTTATTTTAGGCTTCGCTTTAGCTTTATGCACTTTATCTTGTAATGAGAGAGGAGAAAGTATGACAGCATCTTCGACGGATTTTAAAGTTGAAAAGAATTCACAGAGTGACGCACAAAGAAGAAAGGGAGGATTATT
>NZ_JBYVEB010000091.1:0-11858 GCF_058117085.1 Chryseobacterium sp. CG10_8
TTATTAATTATGGATTGCTTTACTTCGACAAGCTCAGTATAGACTATTTCCTCGCAATGACGATATCTTCATTTTCAAATTACGGCATTAACTCATTTTCAAATTCCTTAATGCGCTTCCAGCCAATTATCACCTACACCCACTTCTGTTAAAAGAGGAACTTTGGTGCTGTAAGCAGATTCCATTTCGGTTTTAATAAGCGTTTTTGCCGTTTCTACTTCATCCAAAGGAGCCTCAAAAATAAGTTCGTCATGGACTTGCAATAGCATTTTCGTTTTTAATTCTTGTTCCGAAATAGCTTTGTCAATATTAATCATCGCAATTTTGATAATGTCGGCTGCGCTTCCTTGAATTGGTGCATTCACGGCATTTCTTTCTGCATGAGCTCTAACCACAAAATTACTCGAATTAATATCTTTAAGATGACGTTTTCTGTTAAGAAGTGTTTCAACATAACCTAATTCTCTCGCTTTTTGAACTTGCTCCGCCATGAAAGCTTTCAATTTAGGATAAGTTTCGTAGTAAGAGTCAATCAGTTGTTTGGCTTCGGTTCTGGAAAGTCCCGTTTGTTCCGCCAAAGCGAAAGCACCTTGTCCATAGATAATTCCAAAGTTGACCGTTTTTGCCTGACTTCTCTGTGTTTTGGTGACTTCATTTAATGGAATATTAAACAATTTGGAAGCCGTTGAAGCGTGAATGTCTTCACCGTTTTGAAAGGCTTTAATCATATTGTCTTCACCTGAAATTTCAGCAATCAGACGCAATTCAATCTGAGAATAATCGGCAGAAATTAGCTTCGAACCTTTATCAGCTACAAAAGCACCTCTAATTTGCTGACCTCTTTCCGTCCTGATAGGAATGTTCTGAAGATTTGGATTAACACTCGCCAAACGTCCAGTCGCGGCGGTAGTTTGAGAAAAATCGGTGTGAACTCTGTGGTCTTTCGGGTCAATTTGTGATGGCAACGCATCAACATAGGTTGACTTTAATTTCTGATACGTTCTGTATTTTAAAATGTACGGAATGATGTCGTGCTTGTGTTCCAATTTCGCCAAAACATCTTCCGAAGTCGAATATTGCCCCGTTTTGGTTTTCTTAGCTTTGGGGTCAAGTTTCATTTTATCAAACAAAATATCGCCCAATTGTTTTGGAGAATTCATATTAAATTCTTCGCCGGAAAGTTCAAAAATTTTAGATTCTAATTCCTTCAAATCATTTTCCAAATCAATGCTTTCTTGCGCCAACCAATTTTTATCTAAAGAAATCCCTGCAAGCTCCATTTTCGCTAAAACTTCCATCAAAGGCATTTCTATTTTATAAAATAAATCTTCCAGATTTTCTTTCTTGAGTTGAGGTGCGAAAATTTCATAAAGTTGAAACGTCACATCGGCATCTTCTGCGGCGTAATTGGTCTGCTCCAAAACGGAAACTTCCCTAAGCGTTTTCTGATTTTTACCCTTTTTACCAATTAAAGTTTCGAGGGAAATCGGTTTATAATCGAGGTAAATTTCTGAAAGATAATCCATCCCATGTCTTCCGTCGGGATTCAACAAATAATGTGCAATCATCGTGTCAAAAAGACCTCCTTTGATGTCAACACCGTATTGTTTTAGAACTTTATAATCGTATTTCAGATTGTGAGCTATTTTGATAATGTCCTCTTTCTCAAAAAATGGCTTGAAGATTTCCAAAGTTTCTAAAACTTCTTCTCTCTTTTCCGAAAGTGGAATATAATATGCTAAACCTTTTCGGTAACTAAAACTCATCCCAATTAATTCGGCTTCTAATTCGTTGAGTGAAGTCGTTTCAGTATCGAAACAAACCGCTCTTTGTTGTATTAAATTTTCAACCAAAATTCGTTGAGCCTTCGGCGAATCGATGTATTGATACAAATGGTCGTTCTGCTCAAAAGTTTTTTTGCTGGAAGTCGCCTGCTCTAATTCCTCGAAATTAGCAAACAAATCGAGTTGAGTCCCGTGTTGCGGGTTTCGAGTTTCTGGCTTCTTGTCGTATCTCGTTATTTTATTAGGGTCATCTTCGACTGATTGCTGATTGCTGATTGCTGATTGCTCATTAAACGCTCGATACAAATTTTCATACAACCTTCTGAACTCAATCTCTTCAAAAACCTCTTTTACCTTTTCAAAGTCTGGCGTTTCAAGGTCGTATTGCTCTTGATGAAATTCAATTGGAGCATCACAAATAATGGTTGCTAATTTTTTAGACAAAATACCTCGTTCCGCCGAATTTTCGACTTTTTCTTTCAGCTTTCCTTTTAGTTGGTCGGTGTTTGCCAAAAGATTTTCGATACTACCGTATTCTTTCAGAAATTTCATGGCGGTTTTTTCACCAACACCTTCCAAACCAGGGATGTTATCTACCGCATCTCCCATCATGGCGAGAAAATCTATGACTTGTTTTGGGTCTTGAATTTCGTATTTCGCTTTCACTTCGTCCACTCCCAAAATTTCTACATCACCTCCTTTTGAAGCTGGTTTGTAAATTTTAATTTTATCCGTAACCAACTGCGCAAAATCTTTATCAGGCGTTACCATAAAGGTATCGTAACCCTCCTTTTCTGCCTTGCAAGCAATGGTTCCGATAACGTCATCCGCTTCGTAACCTTCCACTCCCAAAATCGGAATGTGCATCGCCTCCAAAATCCTGTGAATGTACGGAACTGCAATTTTTATAGCTTCAGGCGTTTCGCTTCGGTTAGCTTTATAATCCGCAAAATCATCTGTTCTAACGCTAGCTTTACCGACATCAAAAACCACCGCTAAATGTGAAGGTTTTTCTCTTCTGATAAGTTCAATTAAAGAATTGGTAAATCCGAAAATTGCAGAAGTATCCATTCCAGAAGCGGTCAATCTCGGATTACGAATGAGTGCATAATAACCACGAAAAATCATGGCATATGCGTCGATTAGGTACAAACGTTTGTCGGTAGAATTTGTCATAGAGCAAAGATAGTTTTTTTGTTGTTTCGAGTTATGTGTTTCGGTTGACAAGTTGTATGGCTTTTTTCGAATATGATTTAAAAATATATCTGATACTAAATCTATTTTGCAAGTTCTCAAAAACCACAGTAGGAACAAAAGAAAAAATCCATTCTGAAATCATCGCAAAAAAAGCAAAATTTTAAAAATTTTATTCCCTTTATGAACTTCAAAAATATTATGGTTCTTTTGTCTCTTTTGTGGTTTAGAATTTACAATTTCTTTGGTGAAAATCTGTTCCTCTATAGCCAGTAAAACGACCTTGTTTAGCTTCTTTACAAAAAGTTAATAAGATTTCTTTTGTCTTACTTTGCGTTAAAATATAGCAGATACAAACAAAACATTTGAAAGAACGAAATTTAAACCAACTTTGTATAACCACTTAATTTACTATTTTTAAGAACTTAAAAAATTAGCATGAAGAAGCTTTGGATTTTCGCCTTGATATTTGGTTTTAGTGGAATTACTCAATCTCAAAACAGTGTCAATGATAGCCTGAAAATGAAATGGTTTCAGGATGCCAAATTGGGAATTTTTGTGCATTGGGGAATTTATTCTGTCAACGGAATCTCGGAATCTTGGTCGTTTTTTAACAATTACACCAATCATCAAACCTATATGAAGCAGTTGGATGGATTCACTTCGAAGAATTATGACCCGAAGTTTTGGGCAAAATTGATGAAAGAATCGGGTGCAAAATATGCGGTCATTACCTCAAAACATCATGATGGTGTTGCGCTTTGGGACACCAAAGCTCAAAATGCAACCAGCATTCCTAAAAATTCGGTAGCGAAAAAAGATGTTCTTTCGCCTTTTATAAAAGAACTGAAAAGCCAAGGTTTGAAAACGGGTTTATACTTCTCACTTCCCGATTGGAGTCATCCCGATTATGACATTGAAACCCGAACCAAAAAGCGTTACGACTTTAAAGAAAACCTACAAAAATGGGCGAATTTCATTCAATATTATCAAACGCAATTAACGGAACTTTCTAAAAATTATAGGCCAGATTTACTTTGGTTTGATGGAAATTGGGAACACGATAATGACACTTGGAAAACTACGGAAGCTGCCACTTTGCTCAAAAAATACAATCCCAATATCATCATCAATTCTCGTTTGGATAACAAAGGCGATTACGAAACACCTGAACAAGGAATTCCAGTGGTAGCGCCAGAAAACCCTTATTGGGAATTGTGTTACACGATTAATGATTCTTGGGGTTATCAAGGATTTGACACCAATTACAAAACACCCAATATGATTATTCAGACTTTGGTGGATTGCATTAGCATGGGCGGAAACTTACTTCTCGACATTGGTCCAAAAGCAGATGGAACGATTCCTGAAGAGCAAATTAATGTTTTAAAAAAGTTAGGAAACTGGGTTAAAAAACACGAGAATGCAGTCTATGGAACCCGAAAAGGAATTCCGTTTGTCAATTTCGCCGGTAAATCTGCGCTGTCACAGGACAAGAAACAATTGTTTCTGTACTTAGATTCTCAAAAGGATTTTGAATATTTATCAGGCGTATCCTCAGAAATTTCCTCAATGAAAATAATTGGAGATGAACGACCTCTAAAATTTAAAAAAGATGCGCAACAAAATGTTATTATTGATTTAAAAGGGCATCAGTTCGACCAAGATGTTACGGTAGTTCAGATTGATTTTTCTTCACCGATTCAATTAGTTGGAAATCCAAATGTCCCTTCTGAAAATTTGGCCAATATTTTAGAAAACTCATCGACTTTTCAAGGAATTCACGATTTGTCGAATGCTTTGTTTCATGGCAATAATATTTTAGACAATTCGGGATTGACGAGCGATGGCGAAAACATGACAATCACAAAAACTTCTAAAACAAATCCTGCAATTTTGGATTGGATTAGTAAAAATGCTGAAGCACTTTACCAAACCGAAAAAGGAATTTCGGTAGCACATTACAATGGTATGAGTGCACTTTCAAAGGACAAACAGACGCTTTATCTTTTCGTGGAAGGAAATCCCAATGGACCCATTGCGTTAAAAGGATTGAAAAACAACATTCAACGAACCCGAATTGTTAGAGAAGGAACTTTACTTTATCCAAAAATCTATAACAAATTGTATTGGAGCCAGATTCCAGGTATTGTTTACATTGATGTACCAAAAGAAAAATTAGACAAAAATTTAACCGTTATCGCAGTACTTCTCGATAAACCTATTGAACTTTTCCGAGAGGAAACCAAAGCGATTGAAACTAATTATTAAGTTGAAGAATAGTGATAAAAAAGTCAGCGATTACGCTGACTTTCATATTTATTTTTGTTTAGTTTCCATTGGAGGTGGTGGTGACATATATTTTGACTGTGGAGTATAAGAAGTTTTCATCTTCATGGTCAAATCGATTTTCATGCCACCCATATCAACCATACTAATCGTACCATTCATATCACCTTCAGAATTCTGACCAGCAATCCAGCCTGTTTTCTTGTTTAATTTAATTTCACCTTTGCCAGTTCCTGACAAATCAGGAGAAACTTTGTACCCACTAGATTCCATTACTTGGTTTGGAAGTGATTTCATATTAGAACTAAAACTAATCGAATAGTTATAGTTATCAACCTCTTTAAGATTAAAGCTCGTTTGGTTATTGAGTTTATATGGAGCGGTTGTCAAAAAATCAGCATTCCATATTTCACCAACTTTCACAGCTTTTTCGGGAAAATTATAAATCATCGAAAACATTTGAATAATGGTTTCATCATTATACATCGAAAGAATTTGCCCTTGCTTTACCAATTGATTATCCGCAAACTCTTTGATAATTCCATCAAGAATTTCTTTATTACCTTCTATCTTGGTTACCTTCCCCTTCTCGGTTAGATAAATAAAAAATGGCTTTCCGGTTAAAGCTTTAAAAACATCAATAATCTCATTGTCCTCCTTCATATCAGAATCCAACTTCACCTTTTGTCCCATTCCTTCGAAAACGCTTTCCACAAAAGTATATGTCGTCTCCAACTTATACGTGTCCTTATCCTTAGAATCCACTTTCGCTGTAAGAGCAACAACAGCACCCATCTTCATTGGAATCTCCTGACCTTGCACCTTTTGAAGCATATCCAAATCAACACGTTGCATCATTTCATACGATTTACCCTTTTCCAAATTGAGTTTGAGGTCATATGATTGCGAAAACATCCACATCGAAACAAAAAGGAAAACAAAAATTTGTATTTTTTTCATTTTAATTCTTTTTGCTAAAATACTACTTTAAAACAAGATTTCAATTCGAAGTTTTCAGTATTTTTGATGCAATGAAAGACTTGACTCCAAGAACCGTAACGGTTATGCGATACATCCTCCCTCTTCGTGAAGGCGGAAGTCTTCCTGCTTTGGCGGAAGCTGATGACGATTTCAAATATGTTTTAAAATTCAGAGGAGCTGGACATGGCGTCAAAATGTTGATTTCTGAACTTTTGGGTGGAAAAATTACCGAAGTTTTAGGACTTCAAATTCCCGAACTCGTTTTCGCCAATTTGGATGTCGATTTCGGAAGAACCGAAGGAGACGAAGAAATTCAGGATTTGTTGAAATTTTCGGAAGGCCTTAACCTTGGTTTGCATTATCTTTCTGGTGCGATTGCCTATGATACGAGTGTCAAAATAGACCCTCTTTTAGCTTCTAAAATTGTATGGTTAGATGCATTTATCACTAATATTGATCGCACATACAAGAACACCAATCTTCTCATGTGGCACAAGGAATTGTGGGTGATTGATAATGGTGCATCGTTCTACTTCCATCACAATTGGCAAAATTTTGA
Organism: Chryseobacterium sp. CG10_8; assembly: GCF_058117085.1. Taxonomy (NCBI): domain Bacteria; kingdom Pseudomonadati; phylum Bacteroidota; class Flavobacteriia; order Flavobacteriales; family Weeksellaceae; genus Chryseobacterium; species Chryseobacterium sp. CG10_8. The sequence continues at coordinate 6,808 of NZ_JBYVEB010000091.1, forward strand.
GACTGCAGCAAAGACGCCTTTCAAATACGTGAAAGACCATGTTTTGCTTCCTCAAGCTTCCCAATTGAAAGAAGCTGATGCGTTTGCAAAGTCAGTCCTCAATGATGATATCTTCCATGAGATAGTTAATCTAATTCCAGAAGAATGGTTGCAGTGGAACGACGTAGAAGAAACACCCGAAGAAATACGAGAAGTGTATTTTAATTTTATGAAAACACGATTAGCTAATTCCGAAATCTTTTTAAACGAAGCCCAAAATGCAAGAGGATAAATTATATGAATATGCCGTGATACGCTTGGTTCCAAAGGTTGAAAGAGAAGAATTTTTCAACATCGGATTGGTCATGTTTTCAAAAAGGGAAAAATACATCCGTGTTGAATTTGAAATCTGTAAAGACAAATTCCGATTGATGCACAGTAAATTAGATTATGATGATGTGGTTGAAAATCTAACTTCATTCAGAAAAATTGCGATGGGTGAAAAAAGCGGTGGTCCCATCGCCGAATTAGAAATCCCAGAACGATTTCGTTGGTTAACCGCTGTTAGAAGTTCAGTCATTCAAACATCAAGACCTCATCCTGGTAAAACTAAAAATTTAGATTTAACTTTTGATAGATTGTTTGAGGAGTTGGTTAGATAACCTTAGATTGCTTCTTTGTAATAAGCCACAAATTCTCTAAACACAGAATAGAAATCTCTCCATTCAAAATATAGTGGACTGGAGCTTGATATACTTTCAAAACCATTTTTTCTAAACAATTTTTTGGTGCGTGCTTGATGAAAATATTGGGAAACAGAAATGGCACTTTCAAACTTCAAACTATCGATGATTTTGATAGAATTTTTCACTGTTAGCTCCGTATCATTTCCATAGTTATCAACTATTATTTTCTGGGTAGGAATTTGGTGTTCAACCAAATATTTTTTCATCTCATCTCCTTCCCAAAATCCTTCTTTTCCTAAACCTCCACTTACAATAATATATTTAACTCGTTCTTGACTGTACAATTCAATACTTTTATCCAATCGTGCTTTAAGTCTTTCTGAAGGCGTTCCATTTTCGTTGACTTTGTTTCCAAGGACAATAGCTACATCTGCAGTTTTCATTTCGTCATTCAAACCATCAAAAGTGATATAAATAGAATGAACAACAAACCACAGAAGAAATAAAGAAACAACGATTTTTAGAAAACGAACTGTTTTTAGCTTCTTCATTCTCGAAATTCTTTAGTCTTAAATCTTAGTCAACTTCGCAAATTTCAGAATCAAATTCTTTTCGCCTTCACGTTGAAAATGAACTTTTGCTTTGATATTTTCGGGGTCAGTTCCGTCTAAGAAAACCACTTCTCCTACACCAAAACGGTCGTGTCTCACTCGATCTCCAACTTCGATATCCTGAGAAGAACTTCCGCTGGAACTGGTAATTTTTGCCTTAGCAATTGGTTTCAAATTTCGGGTTGAAGATTGAGGTGCAGTTGAAGGTTCTTCTTTTCTTGAAATCGCTTTTTTTGGCTCTTTCTTTTGAAAAAACCTTGGTTCGCTTGGCGCTTCATCAAAAATATTGGACTGTAACCCAGAACGATTAATAAATCGAGCTTCAGTCGCTGGATTGATAAATTCCAAATATTTTGCATCCACTTCACTCAGAAAACGAGAAGGTTCCGCATCGGTGATTTTTCCCCATTGAAACCTTGAAATCGCATATGAAAAAATAGCTTGTTTTTCGGCTCTGGTTAAGGCAACATAAAATAATCGACGCTCCTCCTCCAATTCTTCGCGAGTGGAAGAACTCATAAAACTTGGAAAAAGATTTTCCTCCAATCCTACCAAATGAACAACTGGAAACTCCAAACCTTTGGAAAGGTGAATCGTCATCAAAGAGACCTGGTCTTCGTTGCCGTCGCCTTTTTTGTCTTGGTCTGTGGAAAGCGCAATATTTTCTAAGAAATTAGGTAAAGTTGGATCTCCATCTTCTAATTGTTGCTGTTCCTCGATGAACCCTTGCATCGAGTTCATCAATTCCTGAATATTTTCAACTCTGGAAATTCCTTCCGGCGTTTGATCGTCTTTCAAATTTTTAATGAGACCGCTTCGTTTCGCGACTTCCATAGCGACTTCGTAGGCATTTTCAGTCTTTAACAACACCTGAAAGGCTTTAATCATTTGCCAAAAATCATTGAGCTTATTGAGAACGCCGTTGTTAAGTCCTAAATGCGCCGAATAAAAACTCAAATTATCCAAAATCTTAGATAATGGAAGACTTTGAGCATCTGCAAAAACAATTAATTTATTTTGAGTGGTTTCCCCAATTCCACGGATTGGATAATTGATGATTCTTAACAAGGCTTCGGAATCGTTTTCATTAACCAACAATCGAAGATAAGCCACCAAATCTTTCACTTCCTTTCTTTGGTAGAAAGACAAACCTCCATAAACTCGGTATGGAATATTCTTTTTCCTTAAAGCGTCTTCAAAAGCTCGAGTTTGGGAATTGGTACGATACAAAATGGCAAAATCATTAAATTTCTTTTGATTGAAATTATGCATTTCCCAAATATTGTTGGCTACAAAATTAGCTTCATCCGCATCGGAAAGCGCACGATACACCTTTAGCTTCTCTCCTTCTTCGTTATCACTAAATACATTTTTCTTGAACTGTTGAAGGTTTTTGGAAATTACAACATTCGCCGCATCAACGATGTTCTGAGTAGAACGGTAATTCTGTTCCAAGGAAACCGTCACTGCATCTGGATAATCTTTTTTAAAGTTCAGAATGTTATAAATATTTGCACCTCGAAACGAATAAATCGACTGTGCATCGTCACCAACGACACAAATATTTTCAAATTTTGAAGCCAAAGCCTTCACAATTAAGTACTGCGAATGATTGGTATCTTGGTACTCATCCACCAAAATATATCGGAAACGGTCTTGATATTTTGCCAAAACTTGAGGAAATCGAGTCAATAATTCATTGGTACGAAGCAATAAATCGTCGAAATCCATCGCTCCATTTCGGAAACATTGGTCAACATATTTTTGATAAATCGTACCGATGTGTTTCATATTTGCACGTTCATCGGCTTCTAATAAATCAGGATTGTTGTTGTACGCTTTAACCGTAATTAAATTATTTTTATACGTCGAAATACGTTGCATCACCTTTTTCGGTTTGTAAATATCGGTATCGATATTAAGGTCTTTGATGACTTTTTTTAAAACATTCAGCGCATCTTGAGTATCATAAATCGTAAAATTAGAGGGAAAACCAAGGTGATGACCTTCGCTTCTCAAGATTCTTGCAAACACGGAGTGAAATGTTCCCATCCAAATCGAACGTGCATCGCTCTCTCCTACGACTTTTGCAATACGGTCTTTCATTTCGCGCGCCGCTTTATTGGTAAAGGTCAACGCCAAAATATTAAACGGATCTATTCCATTGGAAATCAAATGAGCAATACGCATCGTTAGAACACGTGTTTTTCCAGAACCAGCTCCAGCCAAAACCATCAATGGTCCTTCGATCGTAGTTACTGCTTCGTATTGATATTCATTAAGTCCTTTTAGGTAGTCCATTTTAATGCGATCGTAAAAATTACGTTTAAAAATTACTTTATTCTTTTGTCTTGAAACAAAAGAACCAAAAATTCAAGACTGGATTTTTCGGCAAAAATTAGAAAATATTGATTAAAATTTCCGAAACTCGCATTAAATGAAGGTTTGACTTCAAAAAAACAATCCCACATGCTCAAACAACGAAAATTTCTTAACATCAATATTTTCTAATTTCTAAACGCCTCAAACTCCAATGTCAATTTCAAATTTAATTAAATAAAAATTGGGGTTACAAAAATAAGGTTTTGGGATGGGAATTACAATTTTGAGAAAATTTATAACTACTTTACGGTGGGAAAAGTAAGGCTTTCTTTTAACTCCCATTTCATTTTATCAAGTGAAAAAACATATGTTTTTTTACAAATGACTTTTTTTGTCGAAATTTCTAATGTAACAGTTGTTTGATTAATATTGTTAATCCTTTCAAAACTCTGATCAAAGAAAATTCTATTAAATTGGACAGGTATTTTTTTAATCAAATCATTTTTGACCTTTATATAAAATATTTTTCCGTATTTCGAGTCGGTAAAAGTTGGTAAACTTTTAATATAACGAATCTGTTCTTTACTTAGGAAATGATCTTCGGACAATTCATTGTTGTTTTGCAAGCGATAAAATCCACCTTCATCCCACCAATAAGAATTGTAAGAAGCTGGAAATATCGTTTTTTTGACTGTTTTGCTAAAATATTTAACATTTTTTCATTCCATATAAAATTACTTGTCGAATAATTTTCCGCTTCCAATTCTGGAAATACAAAATCTGGACAATCTGATGACCCTTCTCCTTCTTCAACATTCGAATTCATAAAGAGCAAAATCTGTGAATCAAATTGAATCTTCTTAATATCTTCAAGAAAAATATTTTGCAATGTACTATAATCAATTTTTTTTTGAAAATTAATAGATTCTTCTGTTGCTTTTCTCGCTATTTTTTCAATTTCTCTACAATCAGGACCAGGACAACCATTTTTCTCTACTTTTCCAATTTGAGTTGGACACTCATCATCTTTATCTATAATCCCATCTCCATCTGTATCAGGCCAAGGACAGCCATTATTTTCAGGCGGACCGGGAACTTCTTGACACGCATCATCGTTGTCAATAATTCCGTCGCCGTCAGAGTCTAGCCAAGGACAACCATTATTTTCAATAGATCCTGCTTCAGTTTTGCAGTTGTCAAGATAGTTGAGAATATCATCTCCATCATCATCGGCAAGACAATGCTTTTTGTTAAATTCTTTTCGGCATTTTTTTAAAGCATCCTGATTCGTAATCTCCTGAGCGGAAACTATCAAAAAAAAGAAAAACAAATAAAAAAGTAAGACTTGATTTCATTGTGCTTTAATAAGTTATCGAAAACAAATGTAATTTAAAATAATGAATTCTAAAAGAAAGTCAACACGAACGTTCAGCTGAAAGTTTGGATTTAAAAC
>NZ_JBYVEB010000092.1:0-11350 GCF_058117085.1 Chryseobacterium sp. CG10_8
CGTTGTGGCTTGAGTGTTTTTAGCCGGCGACCAAGTTCCGGTTATTCCGTTTGTTGATGTTGTTGGTAGCGTAAATGTACCGCCTTGACAAATTGGAGCAACTTGCGTAAAGGTCGGTGTTACCTTTGCTTTTACTGTTACAGTCATTGTCTTAGTAGTAGCGCACAAACCCGCTGTTGGAGTAAACGTATAAGTCGTTGTGGCTTGAGTGTTTTTAGCCGGCGACCAAGTTCCGGTTATTCCGTTTGTTGATGTTGTTGGTAGCGTAAATGTACCGCCTTGACAAATTGGAGCAACTTGCGTAAATGTCGGTGTTACCTTTGCTTTTACTGTTACAGTCATTGTTATCGTTTTTGCGCACTGACCTGCTGTTGGAGTAAAGGTATAGGTCGTTGTGGCTTGAGTGTTTTTAGCCGGTGACCATGTACCCTTAATCCCATTAGTCGAAGTAGTGGGCAAAGTAAACGTACCCCCCTGGCAAATTGGTGCAATTTGCGTGAAGGTAGGGGTCTTAATGGTACTACATGTCTGGGAAAAAACTACAATTCCCAACAGTAGAAATAAAGAAATAAAAAAATTCTTCATAAAGCTGTGTTTTTTAATCTTATTTAAATGTTAATAATTTTTTTATTGTTAATGAAAATTTAACTATTTTAGATTCTTTTTGCATGAAATAAAACTACTATTATGGTGTCTTTACTTAAGAGAATAAAAGTAAAATAAAAGACAATAAGAAAAAATAAAAAAGAACACAAATTATAATTCGCTGGATAATATTGATTATTCGCAAGGAGAGACTTTAAATTCGATTAACTAATATAGAGGTCCCCAAAAAAATGATAAATATTCATTGGGAGAGAATAGCTAAAAAAGATTTAAAATAGCCTAAAAATCATCATGAGCGATAACTATGCGCGGATACTTGTTGCTTTAACTCAAAGTGGGATACTCTAATCAAAATAGAAAAGTGTGCTTAAAAACGACCGTTTCTTGAAACCAAAATTTTCTATCTAACTCTTCTTCTATTTTAGTTCTATTTTCCGTTTTATTTAATAGTTTTGATAATTAAGATTTTATGAATCGACCAATTCATATAATTATTGGAACAATATGTTGTATAGAAATTCTATATATTTGTATAAAGCATTGATCAAAGTGTCAAAAAATAGTATTCATATTAGTCATCCAGATTTTTCTAAGGTTCCAAAATATTTGTTTTGGGATACAGATTTTGACGCAATTGATTGGAGAGCAAAATATATTGCCGTTATTAGGCGGGTGTTTGAGCGAGGAGATGAGATTGCCAAAGAAGAAATTAAGAAATTCTATGGAGAAGAATTGGTTAGCAAAACGCTTTCAAAAACATCTATCCGACCAATGAGACTTTATATCAATAAATAATGCTGTACTACTCTACTGTTTCCCCAAATTTAAAAGAAGCTTTAGCAGAATTATCGAACTCTGATATTTTTAAGCCATTCCGCTTAGTAGGAGGTACAGCAATATCATTACAATTGGGGCATAGGATGTCTATTGATATTGACATGTTTACTGATGCACCCTATGGAAGTATTGATTTTCAGAAAATAGAAAAATACTTAAAGGAGACCTTTAGTTTTGTTGTTATCTCTTCTGAACTTACTTCTATGGGTAAATCTTATTTTATTGGGAAAAGTAGAGATGAAGCGGTGAAGTTAGATGTTTTTTATTCCGATCCCTTCATACGAGAAGCACTATTAGAAGATGGAATTCAAATGACGCATCTTGATGATATTGTGGCGATGAAAATGGAAGTGATTCAGAACGGAGGTAGGAAGAAAGATTTTTGGGATTTGCATGAGTTACTAGAAATCTATACCATTGAAGAAATGATTGCTTTACATGAACAACGCTATCCTTACGGACACGACAAAGAAGTTATCGTCTCAAACCTTAATAATTTTGAATCTGCTGACGAAGACTTAGATGTTATCTGTTTGAGGGGGAAGTATTGGGAGGTAATCAAAGCTGATTTTGATATTATAGCCAATAACCTTTCCAACGTATTTAATCAAAAACGATGACTTTCGGTTACGCAAGAGTTTCAACACCTGATCAAAATCTTTCAACCCAAATTGAATTGCTGAAAGAGCAAGGTTGTGAGAAAATTTACACTGATGTTGCAAGCGGAGTTCGAGATGATAGACAGGGATTATTAGAGCTCCTCTCCTATCTTCGTAAAGATGATGTAGTAATAGTCTATAAAACTGATCGAATATTTCGTTCTCTCAAAAACATGATTGACTTGATTGAGAAGTTTAATGCGATTGGTGTTAAATTCAAAAGTATTACTGAGCCAGCATTTGATACCACATCTGCTAATGGAAAGTTTATCATTCAGATTTTTGGTGCAGTAGCTGAGTTTGAAAGAAACCTAATTAGTGAACGAACCAAAGCGGGACTTGAAGGAGCAAGACGCAGAAAGAAACTTTTAGGCAGACCAAAAGGAGCTAGTAAAGAATCTCAAGAGAAGTACCAATTTGCTAAACACCTTTACGATAACAAAAATATCCCAATAGATAAAGCTTGTAAGCAAGCGGGTATTAGTAAAACGACTTTTTATAGAATTGAGAAGAGTTTTATCAAATAAATTATATGTATTATGTGAAGTTTTATACCATATATAATAAGTATAAAATATTTAAAATTGATTTAGAAATTCTTCTTTTTTACGGAGGAAATATGCAGAGTACGGAGTATAATCTTCTGTTTCATAAAAAGTAATTAAAGCTGTTCTATATTCCAAAATATCAGATTCAGAAGTACTAAAAACAGGGACAATATCATCATTCATTAAACAGACAGCTTCAATAAGTCTTGCGGTTCTTTTATTGCCATCGATAAAAGGTTGAGTTCTTGCAAGATTGCAGTGGAGATAAACTGCTTTTTCTAAAGGATTAGCAATCTCTAGGTGAGTATTAAAAATTCGATTTAATTCAACCAAAATTTCAGTCTTTGTTTTAGGTGGTTTATACTCCGTTCCGGTTATTGCTACTGCTCTTTCTCGTAAGTTTCCTGCTTCGTGATCGGAAACTAAATCTCGGACTAAAGATTGATGAACTCTAAAAAGTGTTTTTTCATCTATATTTTCTTTTGAGCCAGATTTAATGTAATCGACTTCTGCAATAAAGGTATTATATAAATTCTTGAGCATTTTGGCATCTTCATATCTTTTAGGAGATGTAATACCATCGGTCAACAAAGCCTCTGTCTCGACATAGGTATAGGTATTACCTTCAATTTTTCCAGAATAATAACACCAAGCAACAACGAGCTTTTGAACTTCATTTGAATAAAGATTGCTCATTGGCATTACTTTATTTTTTTTTAAAAGCTCATCAGCTAAATTTAATTGAGAGGGAGTGAATATAGTTTTCATTTTTAGTCTGGGTTAAAATCTTGGAAGGCTTATATACACCTAAAATTCTTGATGCTCAAAATTAGAAATAATATTCTATTATTACAAATATTATATAAAGTATATGTGTTAATATATTGCAAATAAATTTTATATTTGTAATAAAATAATTTTTAATGAAAGTCATTTCAATTATTACAGAAAAAGGAGGAGTAGGAAAGACAACTACGTCTATACACTTAGGGGCAGCTCTTTCTAAAATTGGGAAAAAGGTTTTAATAATAGATTTCGATTCCCAGAGAAACCTTTCTATTGGATATAAAATAAAGAAAGATTTTCCGTATACCGTAAAAAATTTCATTGAAAAAACTGGAGAATTTCGATTGTTTCAAAAGGGGGAAAGCCTTTTTATTATGGCTGGAGATCGTAAAATAGAAGAACATCAATACAAACGAAATGATTTAAAAGAGATGATAGATATTCTTGCTGGAAAAATGAAGCTTGATTATATTTTAATTGATTGTCCTCCTAGACCCTTGAGTGGGAAAATAGGTTTGGGAGAAATTGCATTGAGCTCATCAGATTATGTTTTGTCTCCAATCGAAGCGGAGGAATATTCTATTGAGGGAATAAATGAGCTACTACCTTCAATAAAAAGAATCATTGACAATCATAATCCCAAGCTACAATTTTTAGGTTTCTTCTTTAATAAAGTTTTAACAAACACGAGAAACTTTAAAGAATATAGTGAGTTGGCAGAACAACAAGCTGGCAGTTATTTTTTGAATTCATTTATAAGACAAGATGTGAATATTGAAAATGCAAAGAAGGAAGGCAAGACCATTTTCCAAGTAGCTCCAACATCGAGGGCAAGTGAAGATTATGACAACTTGGTGAAAGAAATTTTAAATAAAATTGAAAAATAGAATATGGATAATGTATTTCAAATGGATATTCTTGGTGATAGCAAGAAAGAAGATAAGCCAAAAATGGCAAAATACGGTTTTAGGATTTATGCCGAAGACTGGGAATGGTTAAAAGATTTAGTCAAATACGAAATTGTAAAAAATGAAAATTTAGAGTACAATAATGCTAAAGCAATAAGTGATGGAGTTAAGCTAATGATAGATAAACATGGGGACATCATTAAACCAAGAAAAAAGAATGTAAGATATAGACCAGGAAGAAGAGGAAATCCTGGAGAAGTTAAAGTAACATCTGCTTATTTAAATGAAGAGGAGATTGAGTTTCTGAAAAATTATCATTTCTATACCATTTTCAATAAGGGAAATTTGGAATACTCTCAAATGGAGATGTTTGTGGAAATAGTGAATGAGCTGAAAGAAAAATATAAAGATAAGTTCTAATGCCTACCTCAGATAAATCTTATGAAGCGGCAGTAAAGCTAAGTACAGGTCAGGTTGTGGTGTATCATAATATTAACACTGGTCTTTTCAAATTTCATAAGTTTATTTGTGACAAATTCTCTTCAGATCAAAAATGGATTTATTATAAAGTCAGAAGAAAGAAAGATAAAACAATAGTAGGGTTTTACAGAAATGAATTTAAAGAAAGGAGAATTCACTGTACTAAATTATATGTTAATGAATTAGTTCCTAACGAAAAAGGATCCGGCTTTTTTTTTCCATTAAATTTAGATAGAAATGGATATGAAATTAAAAGAAACGTTTTTGTTGCAACTAAATTTGTAATCAAAAAAGGAGAAGATTTTATTGTAATACCAGATTGGTTGTATGATAAGGTGGTTAACCAAGCAATTGAGGACTTATACCAGTATTATTTAGAACAAGGACACCAAATACAGTCTAACGAAATAAACCTTGGAAAAATGAATTCAGAAAAATCAGAAATTTTAGTACAAGGGAAGGAGGCGGAAAGTCCTCAATTTAATTATCCATAAAAAAGCCAGCAATCATAAAGAAAGCTGACTTATAATTTGATATTTTTCAATATCTTCTTGCATAGCAAATGTAAGAAAAAATAAATGTAGTAATGAAAGATAACGAAAAAAGAATAGTAAAAAAATCGTATAAAAATTTGTCTCCCACTGAAATAATTCGATTGGGAAATAGTTTCGTGGATGAATTTTTATTTGAAGATAATAAGGCTGTCGATATTCCCATAGATGCTCTAAGAACGATATTTAATATCGTTGCAGACTTGAGAAGTGAGCAGTTAAGACCACAGGATAAACCAAAGCAATTATCATTATTTGAAGAGGAGTTTGAAACCGAACATAACACCTTTGCTAATATGAAAATAAAAAATAGCTTAATTTCTCCTAGTGGCTCATCAAATCAGGTTGCCCATGCTGTAGAATTTTTGACAAAATTCAAGATGGGATGGCATAAGTCAGTAAACTCAAAAGGAAAGGAAATTAAAACTTTTGGGGGGCTTATAACAGCTCCGTCATATGATGAAAGAGGATATACTTCGTTTTTGATAAGCAGTTATTGGTTAAAAAAGTTGATTGTTATACCGGAATACAATCCCACATTATATAATCTTGTTTACAATATACGGAACAACAAGCACATTATTTTTGCAATATGGCTATCAAAAATCCCATATGAAGGAACGACATTAAAATTAGAAACCTTTAATGAAAAATTTAGTGTGAACTATTCTACCACAAAAGATTTCTGTAATAAATTTCTGAAACCTGTTAGACAGAATTTAGATAAATTTAATCAGACGTCATTCAATTATAGCATTTCTGGAGATAAGATAAGTATAAAACCATATGCAACTAAAAGAATTGATGATGAAAGTCTATCCCAAGAAACGCAGGAGGCGACATTAATAAGACAAAGATTAAGATATTTTCAAAGAAGACATGAGCTTAACGACAAAGAGATGGAAAATTTAAAATATCATTATAGCAGTAGCATGCTTAGTAGAGGACTTATAGAAAGAGCTTATAAGGCATTTGTAAAAAATAATAGAGCGAATGATAGAAAATCAACAGATTTTAAAGGAAATGCTTTTTTGAGAATTTTCCAAGAATACATTGTACAGGAATATAGAGATACTACGACCGGTAAGAAAATACCTAATGGTTATTTTAAGATTGATTAGTTTCGGAATTCCACTCCCCTAGATGTAAAAATCAATTATTAAAACGGAATTCCACTCCCCCTGTTTTCGGAATTCCACTCCCCCAACTTTCGGAATTCCACTCCCCAATGTTAAAAAAATCTTAAAATTTACTTAAATAACAAGCGATTTTCGGAATTCCACTCCCCCACATAGGTAATGGTAGAACTAATATTTCGGAATTCCACTCCCCTACAGGCCTAATCACATTCTATTCTCGGAATTCCACTCCCCCAATAAAAGGCACTTTGTCGGAGTTCCACTCCCCTAAGTTTCGGAGTTCCACTCCCCCAAGTTTCGGAGTTCCACTCCCCCCTAAAATGCTATTAAATGCTTAATAGAAGTAGTTAACATAGTTTATTAAAAGTAATTAAAAAGGTAATAAAAGTATTTTTTTATTTAAAAGGATTTCTTATAGTTAATTACTAACAATAAAAAGTCCAAGAAGATATCGATTTATAGTACTCCTTTTTTTATTGCTTATTAACCAGTAATATCTATGGCTGCTTCATAAGCTATTTTTTTAAAATTATATCTAGTATATAATATATGCAACTATAAAATAGCTTATATATTTTAAAATAATTATATAAAGTATATGTTTTATAAAACTTACGTCACCATATAAAATTTATATAAATTTTATATTGATTTTTTCGAAATTAAGATTATCTTTGTTTCAATAAAAAATAACGTAACAGCGTAAGCTATCGTTTTGGTGTAAGAAAACCGCTAATTTTCAAATCAGTCCAAAATTCGATAGGCTTACGCCCATGCAATATGCGTGGGCTGTAAGTCATATCTGGACTGTAGGTTCTTAGCGGTACCTCTTACACGAATTGGCTTCAGTTCCACGCTGTTTTTTTGTAATTAACCAGTACGAGGAACGGTACAAAAAAACCTCATTTAAAATGAAAAATTTCGTAATTGTCCTCAGTACATTTTTCTTGTTTAGTATTTCTATTCTTTCAGCGCAAGAAATTAAACCTCTTGAACCCTATTTTATGAAAGAAGAGAAGATGGAACAGTTTGAGAAAGCTACTGCAAAAATGGAAGCCAAAGCAGTTGGAATGGGTTATGGCGGAGTTAACAACTATCTGACTGTTTTTAATAATAAAAACTCTTCAGTTCGGTTTAAAAATAATGAGATTCCAAAGTTCTACATTAAGTTACCGGACAACGCGTCTTCCGAAAGTATTACCATTGTAAAAGCTGATAAAGTAAAAGAAAGCAAAACCTATCGACGTTTCGTACAATCAGGAGTTTCTATGGGAGGAACTAAAGATATGTCTAATTATCAAATTGTTTTACCATTAAAAGCTTCAGAAAGCGGAATATATGAAATTATAGTTCCACAAAACCTTGAAGCTGGAGAATATTCATTTGTTATCAGTTCGGCAGGACAATATGATCCTTTTGCCAGTCCGATGGAAAAGAAAATATTCTGTTTCGCAATTGAGCCTTAATTGACAAATATTCTTGAATGCATATTGGCTTTTCTGATATATAGTGAGCCGAACGAATGATTCTGTCTAACATAATTGAAAACAAATACGAGTAATATCAAAATGTAAAAGAATTTGAATAATGAAAAATGATGCTATCAATACACAGATTGCTTACATCATCAAGCATGACAGAAAGCTGCTAATCACTTCCGTTAAAAACCTAACAAAAGTTATGAAGCAATATTTGCCAGAAGAAGAATACAAACAGTTACTCAAAGAACAAGAACAATTCAGTTTTTGGAGAATCAAAAATCTTCAAAATTTCTATGACCATTATATTCAATATTGGGATGAATTACGACTTACAAAACAAAATTGATCTTCAAATTACAATTTACCAAGAACTGACAAAAAACAATATACCACAATATGGAAACACCAGTTGATTTTACTTCAGAAATGATCGTACAAGATATTCTAACACTAATCGAAAGAAAAACAAGGAATATCAGCTACTTAAAAAGCAAAGATAAAACCGTTACGATGACGATAATTATTCCTTTTGATGAGTTTATTTGTGAACCAACAAGAGAAGAGCTAAGAGATGCTTTAAATTATATAAGTGCATTAGATAGCACATGGATTCCTACAGGAAATGATGATGAAGAAAAACTTTTTTCTATTATTAATTTTGTCATATTTACAGAGCACGAATTGAAATTCCAAATATCTAATTTTTATCTCATTGAATTAAGAAGAACAGGATTTAATAGAGAAAGATTAGTAAAAAGAATAAAAGAACTAAAACCTAACCGATCATAGAAAGCTATCGACAAAAATAGATTACGGCCTATCCGGTTTTGTGTTTAACAAAACCAGTTAAATACAAAAAACAAAAAGTAAAAAGAACGGTCTCTTCTTTGAGACCGTTCTTTAGCATTTAGCTTTCCCCTTCAAAATGAATATTGAAGAAAGAAAAATTGAAATGCATTTTCAATTTTCTGAATTTGAAAATTCCGAGGATAATCAGAATAATGATTCCAATTAATCCGAGCGCTAAAAAGTTAAAATGATTCATAAAGTTAAAATTTAAATGATTCATAAAATTAGTATTACACATAGGTTTGCCAACGGCAAAACCAACAATACCCCAAAAGTAATAGGAGGGAAGTCGTTTTAAGGTTTTGCTTAATTTGAAAGTCACTTGAGTCAAGATTACTGTACTTCGTCTTGAACACTTTTTTGAAAAGATTTTTTTCATTTTAAAATTTATTTTTAATAGTAATTTCTTATTTCGATTATTTACATTCTGTCAGTGATCATAAACCAACACGCCAAAAATAGGGTTGGGGTAAGCGATTTGACAATCTGCTTAAATCACCCAGGTACAAATCAAAAAATACTTTCAAAACTACCAAAGGACAGTTTTTGAAAACATCGATGAACTGGAGATTAAAACATTTTGATATGATCATAGCGCAAAAATATCAGCGCTGAGAAAAAAGTCATGTTACATTAAAATGAAAACAAGAGCTAACTTTAGAAGCCACAACTAAAGTTTGAAAAAGTAGCGTACCGGAACAGAATTAAAATGAATATAGAAAAGTCAAAAACAACCCCTAAGAATTAATCAAGATTCAGAATAGGGTAGAGGAGGATTATTTTCACCAAAATGATTGGGTAACCGATAGAAGAATAAGAAAACTGAACAAAATATCCCCCAGGGAAAGAAATAAAATCATCATAATTTTATAGAGAAATGATTCATTAAAAAAAAAAAAAACAAATATTTACAATCGTTTACAAGTGAATATAAAATCAAAATGAATAAAGAAAATTAAGTGCAAATCCAAACTATATGAGCTTCTCAAAAATACTAATTCAGATGTTAGACACCGATCAGATTTTCTATGGAAAAATGGGAAGTAAAATTTAAAAATTTCATGTTTAATTAAATAAAAAGATGATGAAGAAAAGCAGAGAGAACGCTATCATTATTTTGTTGGTTATGATTGTTATGTGGTTGATGTTTCTAACCTATCAATTAAGCGTTCATGAGAAGGAATTGAACGACCAATAATTTTACCTTCGTGAGATATTCAAGAGCCTTTAAAGAGAAAATAATTAGTATATTTGAAGTGTAATTTGTTTTCTAATTAGGAAAGTGTAGCACACTACGTTTTTTTTCTTACGCTTCCCTCCAGTAAAAAAACAGCGTGCTCTCCGAGGGTTAAAATAAGCCTAAAAAAGCAAGTAATTTGTAGTTTAAATTTGGCAAAAAAAGGCAGTCAAAATCGAAGATTAAAAAGTCTAAAGAAGGAATATTGAGAATTGATTTTTTGAGAAAATTTCAAGTTAAAAAAGGATTAAATAATATGGCAGGACAAGCAGTACTACATTATCAAAAACATGGCAAAGTAACCGGAGGATCTTTGGGCAATCATATTGACCGGATAAAGGGAATGGAATACTCTTATCGTCATGCTGATTTGAGTAGAACGAAAGATAATGTTTATATCGAGTTGAACGATCATTGTCGGTCGCCATACAATGATGCCATTTTGAATAGAATCAAAGAAGGTTATAATCACCGAAACAAAGCTGGAGAATTAAAACTCATTAGAAAAGATGCCGTTTATTCAATTAATGTGATGTTATCTGGAAGTCACGAAGAGTTGGTAAAACTTGTAACAGATAAAAAGAAACTTGATCAATGGATTGACAAAAACCTGGAGTTCTGTATTGCGGAATATGGAAAGGAGAACATTATAAGATTTGCCGTTCATTTGGATGAAAAAACACCCCATATCCATTGTGTATTTGTTCCCATTACGGCTGACGGTAGACTTAATGCTGGATATTGGATGAAAACAGGAAAGCTTTTAGAAGAAGTTCAAACAAAATATGCTCAAGCAATGGCAGAGTTTGGATTAGAAAGAGGCGTAAAATCAGATCGTAAACATCATACTACTGAAGAATATCGTAGAAGAGAAATGTATAAACTCAATGACTATAACGACATTCTAAGTGATTTGGAAAATTTGAAGCAAACAGATGTATTTAATTTCAAAGGCAAGAAAGAGCAGACGCTTAAGTGTATTAAATTAAAAGAGGCTGTCTCAAAAACAAGACAGCCTCTTTAACATAATTAGTTCAACTTAAGATTATTGTTTGATAATCTTCACTACGCTTTCAGAGTCGTTGATTCTTATCAAGTAAAGACCTGATGGCAACTGAGAAACATCCGTTTGTTTGTTTTCGAACTTACCTTCTCTTACCAATTGACCGGACATGTTGTAGATTTGATAGTAATAATCTTTACTGTCTTTTGCATCGATATACAAAATGCTCTTCACTGGATTAGGATACAAAACTAACTTATTATCCT
>NZ_JBYVEB010000093.1:0-11273 GCF_058117085.1 Chryseobacterium sp. CG10_8
ATATTTTTATACAAAATTCAACTTATTGTATCCTAACTGATAAAACTTCTGTTCCTTCCAAAAAACCTTTCAATTCATCATTTTCTTCAACTTTTCCAACCCCTTTTGGAGTTCCAGTAAAGATAAGGTCACCCGTTTTCAAAGTAAAATATTGAGAAACAAAAGCGATAATTTCATCAAAAGAAAACAACATATCCATGGTATTGCCCTCTTGCACAATGCTTTTATTCTTATCTAAATGAAAAGTCAAATTCTGTAAATCAAATTTCGATTTAGGGAAAAAATCACCAACAACAGCCGAACTATCGAAAGCTTTCGCAAGTTCCCAAGGAAGTCCTTTCGACTTAAGTTCGGATTGCAAATCTCTCGCAGTAAAATCAATTCCTAACCCAATTTCATCATAATGTGAAGATGCATTCTCTTTCTGTATATACTTTCCGTTTTTAGAAATCTTAAGTACAACTTCTAATTCGTAATGAACGTCGTTAGAAAATTCAGGGATGTAAAAATCACGACCTTTCAAAACCGCTGTGTCCGGCTTCATAAATATAACAGGATTCTCAGGAATTTCGTTCCCTAACTCTTTTGCGTGTTCACCGTAATTACGACCAATACAAAGAATTTTCATTCTATAATTTAATTTTTATTAAATACTAAATTCAATCCCAAAACACTCCTATCCAAACTGAAAATCTCTAATCGCTTGTAACGTTTTATCGACTTCGGAATCGCCAATAGCAGAAGAAATAAACCAAGTTTCATAACCACTTGGCGGAAGGTAAATTCCACTTTTCAACAACTGGTGAAAAAAGTTATTAAATAATGCATGATCAGCCGCTTTTGCTTCATCAAAATTAGAAACCGCATTAATGTGGAAAAACACAGACATCATACTTCCTTTTCTGTTGATCCTATGCGCAATTCCCTTTTCATTAAGAATTTTTCCAATTTCAAAATCTAAAGTTTCGGTTGTTTTATTTATTTTTTGAAAAAAGTTTTCATCTTTCTTGATCAATTGCAAAGTCGTAAGACCAGCTCTCATAGCAAGCGGATTTCCGCTTAGAGTACCTGCCTGATATACCGCACCGTTGGGCGCAAGATGACTCATAATTTCCTTAGTCCCAGCGAAAGCACCAACTGGCAAACCTCCTCCGATTACCTTTCCATACGTTACCAAGTCTGCTTTCACATTGTAAGCTTCCTGAGCTCCTCCAAAAGCCAAACGAAATCCCGTCATCACCTCATCAAAAATGAGAAGAGTTCCGTTCTCATCACAGATTTTTCTAAGTTTTTGCAGAAAATCATTTTCGGGTAAGACGCAGCCCATATTTCCAGCAACAGGCTCAATAATTATCGCTGCAATCTCTCCTTGATTATGTCGGAATAAGTCTTCAACTTGTTCGATATCATTATATCTTGCTAAAAGTGTATCCTTCGCCGTTCCTTGGGTAACTCCTGGAGAATTAGGATTACCAAAAGTCGCAGCACCACTTCCCGCCTTAATCAAAAAAGAATCTGAGTGACCATGATAACAACCTTCGAACTTGATAATTTTATCCCTCTTTGTATATCCTCTTGCCAAACGAATCGCACTCATACAAGCTTCAGTCCCAGAAGAAACCATTCTAATTTGGTCGATATTAGGAACTTGATCAACTATAAATTTTGCAATTTCGGTTTCTAATTCGGTTGGTGTACCATAAGAAAATCCATTTTCAGCTTGCTTTTTTATCGCCTCCAAAACTTCTGGATGCGTGTGTCCAAGTATGGCTGGTCCCCAAGAATTAATATAATCTACATATTGATGGTCATCAACGTCGGTAAGATAAGCTCCCTTCGCTGATTTCATAAAAACTGGAACTCCTCCAACTGACTTAAAGGCACGGACTGGAGAATTAACTCCACCTGGAATATACTGTTGCGCTTCGGAAAACAGCGCAGAACTCCTTTGATATTTCATATGAATAAAATAAAGTTAAAAAGACGCCATCATCAGCGTCTCTATATTAATTTCTTGGTTTATAATTTTGTAAGAAAATCGTATCTCCAACGCGTGGTTGCATCCCCTTTTCCATTCGGTTTTTGGAATATAATTTATCCAACTTTACTCCAAATTTTTGAGAAATATCATACATAGATTCACCGACACTTGCGCGATAGGTTGGGACGTTTCCGATTGATTTTTTGGGTTCCAAAAAGACAATCTCGTTCTTCTTAAGTACATCGCTTGCTGATTCGTTATACCTTTTCAAATGGTCTTCAGAAATCCCGAACTTCTGAGAAACCAAAGCTAATTCGATTTCTTGAGGAACGACAAAATATTTGATTCCACCGTTTGGATGATTTTTAACTAAAATCGTCTGAAGAACTTCTTCTTTTGTAAGTAATTTTTCAGTTTTAGTGACCCTTTCTGGGATTGGACGAACAGCTTTTGGTTTTTCGACTTTTGCTTCCACTTTTCTCGCCGAATTGTTGTTATCCATCTTTGCAAGAAACGCTTGGTCTCCACTTAAATCAGGATACATCTTCAAAATGGTGGCATACACATTTTTGGAGTCAATATTATCGAATTCGTACAACTTGTATTTTTCAATTTTAGCGATAAGAATGTATGCGTACTTAGGATTGGTCGCATATCCAGCTTTTTTAAGACCATGAGCCCAAGCTTTGTAGTCTTTGGGGTCCAATTTGAAAAGTCCAGCGTAAAATTTTCTAAATGCTAAAAACTTGGAGTGGTCTTCATAGCTTTGTTTCGGGTCGTCATAAACTCGAAAACACTCATTAGGAGCGTCATCAGTGTGTTTCATCGTCTTCCCTGTCCAATCTTCTTTACACTTAATCCCGAAATGATTTTTACCTTCCAAAGCAAGTCGGCTTTGTCCACCACCTGTTTCTAAAAGTCCTTGTGCAAGTGTGATTGAAGCCGGAATTTTGTATTTTTCCATTTCTTCTACCGCATATTGCGCAAAGTTCTGAATGTACTGGTCGTCATTGCTCCAAGCCTGAGCAAACAACTTTAAAGTACCAAAAATTGTAATAAAAACTAAAATTTGTTTTTTCATTTTCAAATCTTGAAATTGATTTCTTTCCTTTTTTTGTTTCTTAGAAATTGATTGGCTCCCGCTATACCTTGTAATCCACCTGTGTGAAAAGCCAATACTTTACTCCCTTTAGGAAAATAACCTCCCTCCATTAAGTCGAATATTTTCTTCATCATTTTCCCTGTATAAATTGGATCCAAAGGAATCCCAAACTTACGGTGAAACTCGTTAATAAATAAAATTTCTTCATCTGAAATTTTTCCATAACGCAGAGGACTTGCTTTGAGTAATTCAAAATTATTTCTTCCTGAAAATTTGAAAATTTTAGTTTCCAAATCGTCTTCACCAACGACATCAAAACCAATAACACGCTGGTTATCTTCACAAAATTTTGAAATCCCCGCAATAGTTCCTCCGGTCCCAACCGCACTGCAAAGATAATGAAATTGTTTGGTTTCTTCCGAAAGCATATGCTGAATCCCCTCAATCGCCAATTGATTGGTTCCACCTTCAGGAATAATAAGACCTTTGAGATAGAGCTTTTTAAGTTGAGCTGCGATGGAGTCCTTACCTCTGTACTCTTGTCTTGAGACAAATCGAAACTGCATTCCGTTTTCTTGAGATGATTTCAAGGTTGGATTTTCGTTGATTTTATACTCCAGCTCCTCTCCTCTTATCACTCCCAAAGTTGGAAGTCCCATCTCCTTTCCTAAGGCGGAAACTGCATAAATATGGTTAGAATATGCTCCGCCAAAAGTAATTAAAATAGGATCTTTAGGCGCTGAATTAAGGTAGGATCTGATATTATAAAATAATTTCCAATACTTGTTCCCAGAAATCTCGGAATGTACTAAATCTTCACGTTTCAAAAATAGCCTTACATCATGATGCAAGGTGATTTCTGTAATCGGAATCTTAATTTCTGGAATCTCCATAATGACAATTGAAATTAAAAAATTCTACTTACCTATGTATTTCCAAAAACTCCAGAGCTTTCGCTTCTTGAGGTAACCAAAGTCCTTCTCCATCGCATAAGCCTCTCTCTCAAAGGAAATATATCGATAAGCCATAAAACTATCTCCTAACCTTATATACCAATAAAAATACTCAATAACATACCAGATATAAAATAGAATAATCAATAATTCTACCTGTTGTCTAAGATGAATTTTCTCATGATTAATCAATACCTCATTATCACGAAACTCCTTCTTTCTTAATAAAATAAACGGATACAAGGTTATCCCGTTAATTTTTGTATTTTTGAGAATGGTTTGGCATACAATTATCATGAAAACAAAAGTACCATTTTTTTTATTTTTGATTTAACCAATGACGAAACAAAACATCAAAGAGAATGAGGACTATTATATCAACGAGCAAGGGTACCGCGTTTTCACAGAAAAATATCATCTCAAACGTGGATATTGTTGTAAAAGTGGTTGCAAACATTGTCCTTATGGATACGACAAAAAAACAGATCGTTTTGTAAAACCTAAAAAATAAATTTATTACGATGAAAAAATACGTTTTATTAGCTTTGACAGTAGCTACTTTGGGATTAACATCTTGTAGTCCTTTTCAAGTGCGAAGCGATTACGCAGAAAGTGTAAACTTCACTAACTATAAAACTTACAAACTAAGAATTGACGATCTTCAACTTAACGACATCGACAAAGACAGAGTCCTTAACGAAGTTTCGAAACAACTGAAAACGAGAGGTCTTAGTGTTGGAGAAAATCCGGATCTAATCGTTAATGTAAAGGCTAATCACAAAAAAGTTACAGATATTAATAGTGGTAGTCCATACGGAATGTATGGTTGGGGCGGTCCATTTGGATGGGGAGTTGGATATAGCCAAACTTGGAGTTCTAATTATAACGAAGGTGCTCTTATCGTAGATTTGATTGATGCCCGAACTCAGAAATTAGTTTGGCAAGGAATCGGTAGCGGAATCTCCGTAGACTCTCCAAAAGCAAAACAAAAACAAATTCCTCAGATTGTAGAAGAAATTATGGCAAACTATCCTCCTCAAAAATAAAGATGTTGGATGATGCTCGATAAAAAAATCCCGAAGAAATTTCTTCGGGATTTTTTATTATCTAACGACCTTGAAGTTCTTCAAGACGTTCTTGCAACAATTCTGGATCAGTTAAAGCTTCCATTCCAATTACAGAAAAAATCCATACAAAATAGAATATAGCTAAAACCGATAATACCAATCCGATGATATTAAGGATTTTTCCGATTTTGAGCGTTTCGTAATTGTCATACAACTCTGGATTAGCAGCATATAGCTTTTGATCTTTTCCAGCTAAAGCTAAACCAATTCCTCCTGTAATAATCCCAATAATTCCATAGCACCAGCAAAAAACGATTGATACGATTCCTAGTACCATGACCGCAGTTGCATTGGGTAGTTTTTGATGTTCCATAAATATGTTTTTTAATAGTTTTAATTTGATACTGGACAAAAATTTCTATAAAAGTAAGAAAATACAATAATAATCGCATTAATTATCGCCAAAAAAGTAATAAGCTTTCCGTAACTCCTTTTTTTATCAATAAAATGCAACCCGCAAGTAAAAACAAACAAAATAATAGTATAAATAGCTGGAAACAGATGAAACGCTCCTGCAAAGTCTCCATTAACAACCATCCAAAGCGCCCTTTGAGCACCGCAACCAAAGCATTCGATTCCAAAAAGCTTCTTATTAAGACATGGAAGCATAAAATCCTCTGCACTCATATTTTGTGTTTAACGTTTCAAAATTACAATATTATCTTTAATCATAATCTTGCTCTATCATACTGATGTGGAAAAAAGCAATCTTCCTTCGCCTTAAAGGCTCCATGAATAGGCAAATATGGATTTCTTAATAACTCTCTTGCTACAAAAATCAAATCTGCATCCCCATTTTTCAATATCTCTTCACCTTGCGCTACATCTGTGATTAGACCAACTGCGCCTGTTGACACTTCCGCTTCCTTTCTAATTCTTGAAGCAAATGGAACCTGATATCCATTAAAAACTGAAATTTTTGCTCCTTTAATATTTCCTCCACTGGAAACATCGATCAAATCAACATTTTTAGATTTCAAAATTTTAGATAATTCGATACTTTCCTCAATATCCCATCCATTTTCTGCATATTCTGTCGCCGAAATCCTCACAAATAAAGGATGTTGATCATCCAAAACCGAGTTAACCGCATCAACTACTTCCAACAAAAACCGAACTCGGTTTTCGAAACTTCCTCCATATTGGTCATTTCTCTCATTAGAAAGAGGAGAAAGAAATTGATGAAGAAGGTAACCGTGAGCTGCGTGAATTTCAATAACATCAAAACCAGCATCAATAGATCTCTTTGCTGCTGTTTGAAATTCCGAAATTAATTCTTTGATTTCTTCCACAGACAACTGGTGAGGAATTCTTTCATCATCTTTATAAGGAATCGCACTTGGAGCAATGGTTTCCCAACCTTGCTCTAAAGTAGTCTGAACTCCATTCCAAGTCGATACTTTTCGCCCAGCATGCGCTAATTGAATTCCAATCTTTGAGGCTGAATTTTTATGAACAAAATCTACAATCTTTGAAAGTTCTTCCGCCTGCTCATCATTCCAAATCCCGAGACATCTGTCGGTAATCCTTCCACGGGGTTCAATCGCAGTAGCTTCTAACACAATCAATCCTACTCCACCCTGTGCTCTGCTTCCATAGTGAACCAAATGAAAATCGTTAGCCAATCCATCTTCTGCAGAATACATACACATGGGCGACATCACCCACCGATTGGGTAATTCTAAGTTCCTGAATTTTATTTTGGAATAAAGCATTTGACAAAATTTTATTGAAGTGTAATGATAATAAAATCCTTCTGAATATTAAAAAAAATTGTACTTTTACTCTCCACTAATTTTGAAATGGAAAAACATATTAATATTCAATACACTTCTATCGCAGGATATCATGAATTGAGCGAAGTGGAGAAAAAATTGTTTGATGCAGCAAAGGAAATACGGGAAAAAGCCCATGCTCCTTATTCTAATTTTTTAGTTGGCTGCGCTATTTTGTTGGAAAACAATGAAATCATAACGGGCAACAATCAAGAAAACGCAGCTTATCCTTCGGGGTTATGTGCTGAAAGAACCGCAATCTTTTGGACCGCTGCCAATTTTCCAAATATCAAAATAAAAAAACTGTTTGTAATTGGAGCGCCCAAGCAAGCAATTTCTTCAGTGCCCATCCCTCCTTGCGGAGCTTGCCGCCAATCCATTTTGGAGTATGAAGCTCAACAAGAAGAGGAAATCGAAATATTTTTCGCTTCTCTCGATGGTGAAATATTGAAAACCAAATCTATCCGAGACCTTTTACCTTTCTCATTTGACCAATCTTTTTTGTAAGATTAAATGCTGAAAAAGTAAAAAGTCCACCAATTAAATCGAAAAATAACCCCAAAGAAAAAGCCACAGAAATTCTGTGGCTTTATATATTTTAAATGATTGATGGATTAAAACTTAATCACTTCTCTCATTTTTTCGTCCTCTTCGTTGACCAAATCATCATCAACCAAAATCTTTCCACTGTGCTCGTCGATGATAATCTTCTTTCTTTGAGAAATCTCCATCTGTTTCTGAGGTGGAATAGTGAAGAAAGAACCTTTTGGAGCCCCTCTCTCAAGTCCTACTACAGCAAGACCATTTCCGGAATTTTCACGAATTCTTTTATAAGATTTCAATAATCTTTCGTCGATATTTTGTGCAAATTCTTCAGATTTTTGAATAAGATATTCTTCTTCTTTTTGAGTTTCAGAAATCAGCCCTTCCAATTCTTCTTTTTTGAACTTCAAGTGAGTTTTCAAGTCATCAATTTTTGAAGTCAACTCGTCCAAAGTTTCATTTTTATGAGCAATTTTAGCATTATGCTCTCTGATTCTTTTCTCTGCCAATTGAATCTCCAAATCCTGAAATTCAATCTCTTTTGCCAACGCTTCGAATTCTTTATTATTACGAACTTTATCTTGTTGCGCTGTATACTTTTCCATCAAAACTTTGGCGTGGTTAATCAACTCATTTTTAGCTTTGATTTCCTCGTTTTGATCTTTAATCTCATTTTGAAACTTCTCTGCTCTTTTCTCAAGACCTTCAATTTCAATTTCCAAATCCTCTACTTCAATCGGAAGTTCTCCTCTTGTGTTACGGATTTCGTCCAATCGAGAATCTATAATTTGTAGATCATAAAGTGCTCTTAGCTTCTCTTCAACGGAGATTTCATTATTTTTTTTAGACATATTCTTTAGGTAAAATAATTTACAGGGTTGGTTTTTACTTCAGATTTCAAGACTGCAAATTTAGTAAATTTTTCCGATAATTCTTCAAAAATTTGTTGAACCACAAATTGTTCCGACTCAAAGTGACCGATGTCGCACAATAAAATTTTTCCCTCTGCTTGAAAAAAATCGTGATACTTCATATCTCCAGTTAGATAAGCATCACATTTTAGCGAAATTGCCGATGATATTCCACTTGCGCCACTTCCTCCAATGACCCCTATCCTTCTAATAGGTTTTCCAACAAATCCCGAGTGACGAATCACTGAAATATTGAACTTCTCTTTCAAAAATTGAAGAAAATCCATTTCAGACTTTGCTTCAGAAAAATCTCCATATTTCCCAAGCCCAGAAAATTGGTTGGAGTTATCTAATGCGTAAACCTGATAAGCCACCTCTTCATAAGGATGTGCAGATTTGACGGCGGAAAGAATTTGATGAGTTTTATAATCTTCGAAAATAACAGACAGCATCTTTTCATCTGCATCTTCGCGCTGATTTTGTTGCCCCGAAAATGGATTGGATCCCTCCAAAGGGCGAAATGTTCCATTTCCTGACACACTAAAACTGCACTCGTCATAGAAACCGATATTCCCCGCTCCCGCTTGAAAAAGTGCTTCTTTGACCTCTTCAACATGAGTTGTAGGAACATACACTGTTAGCTGCTTGAGGTTATTCTTTTTAGGCATTAAAATATGTGATTCTGCAATGCCTAACTCTTTCAAAATACGATCATTGACCCCGTAATAATCATTATCTAATGCTGTATGAAGTGCGTATATGGCAATTTGATTTTCAAGTGCTTTCAATACCGCTCTTTCCACATAATTTTTACCAGTAATCGATTTTAACCCAGAAAAAATGATAGGATGAAAACTAACAATTAAGTTAGCTCCCCTCTTGATAGCTTCATCTACAACAGATTCTAAAGTATCGTGACTAATCAAAATCCCATTGACTTGCATTTCCATACGTCCACACAAAAGTCCAACATTATCGAAATCTTCAGCTTGTCGAATGGCATATCTTTTTTCAATTTGAGCGATAACGTCTTTCAGTTTCATTTTTTAGGATTTTCGGCAAATTACTAAATTTTGATAATATCAAAATGATAAACTGATAAATATTACTTCAAAAAAAGAGCGACTTCTTACGAAGCCGCTCCAAAAAATATGATACTATAATCTTACTTCTTAATCACTTTGACAGATCTATTGCTTCCGTCTTTTAGTTTAAGAATTAGGATATACATTCCCTTTTGAAGGTGTCCTAATCTGATTTCTGCACTTGGCTGATCGATTGTTTTTAGGATTCTTCCAGACATGTCAGTCACAGAAATTGATTTGACTTCTCTAATATTAGAAATATTAACTGCATCCTCAAATGGATTAGGATAAACTTTGAATTCTAATTTATCAGAAACTACTTCACTGGTCGATAAAGCATTACAACTAGTATCAACTGTTGCAGTAACTGCAGTTCTTGTCGACTCACAAACTTTAGATACTTTCCAATCGTAGAAGAAATAATAAAGATCTAATCTTGGTGTATTGGTTGGAGCTGCTGTCACCGTAACTGTCTGTATCATCACTGTTGATCCAATATTATAAGGATATGGATAAGTTGAACCAGGCGCATTAGCAGCTGGATCAAACGCCAAACCAGTTACACCTGTCAAAGCTCCTAATCTCATTTTGTAGTTAGTTCCAGCAGGAATTGCAAAATTAAGATCAAGTACATTAGGTACCAAAGCTGATGTTGTTCCTCCCACTACATTGAAAGTTCCTGTTTTAACAACAGTACCTGCAGAGTTAATTACATCAATAACAATTGTTCCAGAAGCGCCAGTTGAACTAATTAGGATAAACGGTAACCTTATTGATTTTAATATCAGAATAAGCATCAAATACAAGTCCTGCATTTGAACTACCAGCACCAGAAGTTGGAGTCGGAGTTGGTGCATCTTTTCCACCAGTAATACTTTCTACATTAGAAGCCGAAACATAATAATTAGTTGTAGAAGTCAACGCTGGTGTTGTAAAGGTACTTCCTGTACCCACCAAATTACCTGCAGTCATTGCATCGTACCAATTGATAACCACTCCTGGATCAGCGGTTGCCGCTAAATCTGCCATTCCGTTAAGACAAGCGGTATCACCTGTAGCTGACAAAACAGAAGGAGCTGTACATTTTGTTATAAAACTAACTGGTACCGCTGTCCATTCACTTGCACTAGAAGTACCACAGCGAGATCTCATCCAAAGATAATAAAGGGTCGTTGTATTAAGACCTGAAATCGTTGTACTAGTTCCTGTTACTCCAGTAACATTTGCTGTAGTGGCTGAATTAGGGCTAATATTTAAAGTTGAATAATAAAATTCATAACTTGATGGATTAGAAATCGAAGCTGTCCAAGAAACTTGAACGGAATTACTTCCAATCATATTAACCGCTAAATTTTGAGGTATAACACAAGCTGGATTCTGTTCAACAATAATATCATCGATATATATATTTCTACCTACTGCTCCAAGACCATGTCTGAAAGCAACTACTGGATTACTTCCACTTGGGATATACACCGTGTATTCTACATAACCGTTAGTCAATGTAATTGGTGAACCAATAATGGAAAAAATTGCTTGGTTAGAAACATCTGATAAAGTTCCTACTTCAAGTTGGAAACCTGCTGATGAACCTTTTGCGCTGAATTTAATTCTATAATTACCTGTAGAAAAATTGGATGTAATAGGCGTTGCCAACATCACTATGACGGAACCCTTAATGGAGTTGAAGGTACGTACACTTTACTAGTAACCACAACTAACGTTTTAGGGACTTCTGACCTTAGTACGATAAAGGATAATGTTAATATCTATCCGAATCCTTTTGCTGATTATAT
>NZ_JBYVEB010000094.1:0-10991 GCF_058117085.1 Chryseobacterium sp. CG10_8
AAACTGGAAAAAAGAAACCTGTTTTTTACTTAACTACAATAAATAATTATGGATTTTTACTTGATGAAAATGATTCAATTAAGATCAATAAATTTGAAAATGAGAATAAAAAAAGTTCTGATAGTTGTGACAAATACAAACTAAATTGTTTTTTGGATGGTGGTTACCAGCAAACGGAATTTAAAGGAGGAATTAATAACTTTCGTAAAATTATTTTTGAAAACTTTAACTTGCCAGCCAATTCTACACCAAGTATTAACAATATCTATGTTGTTATTGGTAAAAACGACAAAATAAAATCATATAATATTAAAAGCAAAGATAAAAGAGTCGAAAAAGAACTTGCTAGAATTCTAAATCTTAAAGAAGTTGACAATTGGATTTCGGGAAGTTTCGATAAGTACAAATTGGTATCGTTTATCGAATTAGATTTAATCATTGAAAAAAAATAAATACTGATCGAAGTAAAATAGCGAAAGTAGGCTTCAACACGCGACTTCTTCTACCCTTTTTCTCAAAAAAATGAGTTCTGGAAATATTCAGGTTATAATTTTGTATTTTAGACTCGTCAAATTTCATCACTCATAAAGTTTCCGAGTTACTTTACAATAGAATGAAATTCGAAAATCAATACAAATAAAATGTTTTTAAAAGTATGTTTGTGATCCATAAGAATAATAACAAAAAGATGAATCTTTTACTTATGATATATCTAATTATTACGTTACTAGCTAGTATTTGGGTACTAAAGAATGATTTAATAACTTTATCAAATGAAAAGACATCTGAAAATTTTGCTTTGCTCGTAGTCACTCTATTAGACATTTATTTTACTTTAATGTTACTAAAATGGAAGAAATGGGCGCTTTTTGGTCTTGGAATGACCTCTCTGGTAACATTCGTATACAATATATCAGAAGGACTTGGAATTTTTTATTCCTTACTAGGACTGTCCGGGTTTTTGATTATTTTGGGATTACTACTTTTGAAAAGAGAGGGGAAAACTGGATTCCAAAATCTTCAATAACTTTCCTTGCTAAGATCTTTTTTCAAAATAAAAAATTATTATATCCCTAAGATTGTATTTTTTCGCCGTGTTTTTTCGATGATGAAGCACTCATATTTTTCTCTGTTGAACTTTAGCGCTTGGCTCCTCATCCATTAGAACTAATCAATTTGATGACAGTGTGGTCAATAGACGTAATATTCTTTCTTGGCTTCATGAAACTTTAGGGAATCTTTATTGATTAACTGACTAAGATTTTATATTTTGGTCACATTATTCAAAAGATTAAAAAAACACTTTATATGGGATTATTTGATTGGTTAAAAAAGAAAAAACAGAATAACGATGGTGTCATTAGAATTCGGCTTTCCGGTGACGAAAGCATTGATATCGAGAATTCATTCGCACAAATGGGAATTACCTCCATAGAAGAGCAAAAAGAGATCCTGAAAAATTATACTTGGCATTATTTAGACGATTTAGATGAAAATCTGAAATGTACCATGCAGCTTGTCCAGACTGAGGCTCTAGAAGCCGCAAAACCCTTTTTGGACAGCAGGGATATTCTGGAAAAAATAACTGGAATAAAATATATTAGGAAAGAAAATATACACAATGAAGATATTGAAGATGATGAGCAATTCCATGATGGCAACCCCAAAGATCGAGATATTAGCGAATTTCGGACTGCTGCGATGCAAGAATGTATTGCCGCGGGTTTTCGACCTGCCAAATCACTTCCAACCATCAAGCCAATTGAGTTAAGGCCGGATTTAGAAATTGCAAAGAGACTTCATGCTATCAAAGCAATGGTATATTGGCTATTGGTTCCCGAAGAAAATATCCCCGATCATGTTATCCTAGATTTTGTAAAACGTAATGAATTGGAAGATTCGCTTACTGACGCAGAATCTGAGATCTTCAATCATCACCGAGACGATCAGAAATTGAGGGACTCCATCGGTTGGAAATTCGAAAATGCATTTCCATTAGCATGGTACTTTGGTTTTCGCAGACCCGATATTTCTGGTCAAATGTTGAGTGGAGACGAGATGCAAGAACTCTTAGAAAACCATACTTGTGACTTAGACGAATCAGTGATAGATTGGATTATTGAGCAACCTAAACTTAATGAAAGTGATGTTGTCGCCTTGGAAGACTTGTTCTATTGCGCTCACAATGCAGTGAGAAGCGGCCAATTAGGACATTCAACGGTTCCAGAAAACTTTGATCCAATTGCAAATGGAGGCGTAATCCATGAAAGAAGGCACTCTTTAACTTGGATGTTGTCTAAAGATGTAGCTTGGGATAAAACCGATCTAAGTACTTAAATTTTCACTTTAGAAAAAAGATAATAAGATACTAAAAATTAAATATTTATAATTAATAATTTTAATTTTTAAGAAAATATTCATTAGCAAAATTATACTACAAATAAGAAAGCACTTCAACAAAAAATGGGCGTAGATATCATGGGACTTGCACTGAGTTCCCAACACATAGACATTAGAGAGATTACTAATCAACTTAATATCATAGTAAGTGAGCCTATTGAGGTTACGACTTTTGAAAGAGCTCTTTCTAGTGACATAAAAGATGATGAAGTTTTTTTTACCAAACTTTCTAATGGAACTTTAATTAATTTTGGGACTCATTTTCCAATTTTCGAAGATGGATTTTCGATATTATCATTAAATAATCAGAAACTTACAAAGTTTATCTACGGTGAAACTTCAGGACAATACTTTTTTGAGTATAGTGAAAATGGAGAGGTACTGAGAACAAAACAAGTGTCGGAAGATGAGATTTTGGTCAATGAAGGCACCTCTCAACCAATAGAATTCGCAGGACTAAACCCCGATGAAGTTGTTTTAGAAATGATTAATCAGACCTGCGGAGATGACATCTTTACCATCGAACCTGATGCAGAAACCATCAAATACAAGTATATTTCAGGCAAACCAAAACCAGCAGTCAAACCAAAACCAAAGAAGGATACACAAGATAAAGTCGAAGGAGCAGAAGTCCCAGCAAAAGTCAGATTGATTTTTTTCATTTTTGTTCTTCATAGTTTTTTAGGTATTGCAAATTTAATAACCGCCAATCTTGTCTTGGACAAACCTTTCCAACTTCAAATTTCTAGTTATATTAGTTTACTTATCTCCGCAATTCTTGGGCTTTTGCTGTTGATGGGAATAAAATGGGCTAGAATTTTGACTTTAGTGCTATTTATTATTTCTATTCCTTTCTCGTTGCTTGCCATTAAGTTTGATATCCTCCTTATTAATAAGATCTTTCAAGTAATTTTAGACATAGCTTTGGTTATCCTATTATTTAAGAAAGAGGTAAAACAATACTTTGCGGAAAAGAAGATTGGCAATATCAATCAACTTTTTGAAAAAATATCTTTTTCCGAAATTCTTGGTTTGTTAGTAGCTTCAATCATATTCCAAATTGGAGCAGCTGACTTTGTTCTTCTTACTGATCTTTTACCGCAGGGATTTGTGACTGGCATCATTTCAGGAATATTTATTGTTGCTGGCATCTTGATGGCGAAAAAAATCTTGAAGACAAATTATGAAAGATAGAACTTCAATTTTTAATATTGAACAAAACGAATGGCCAAACTGAAAGGCTGTTAACAATATTGATCCATGCAAAAAAGCTTGATTTCAATCAAGTTTTATCAATCTTAGATTTCCGAATTTTGCAAAAAAATTAGCATATGAATTCGGAATATTTGATTGAAAGCTTGAAGGGACAAACTAGGGAAGTAATTAACAAAATTGTTTTGCTTCAAAATGAAGATGAAGAAACACTGACTTGGCGCAATAATGCTGCTTCATGGAATGTGTTAGAATGTATCGAACACCTCAATCTATATGGCGCTTTTTATTTTGATCAAATCGAAAATAGCTTATCGAAAAGTTCTTCTAAACCAGAAAGTGATTTCAAAACAGGGATTTTAGGAAATTATTTTGCAGAAAGTATGCTCCCGAAAGCCAAGTCTAAAGGAATGAAAACCTTTAAAAGCAAGAATCCAATTCAACGAAAACTAGATAAAGAAAAAGTCTTTGAAATATTTATCAATCAACAACAAAGACTACTTTCGCTCCTTGATAATTCCAAAAAACATAACATTAATAAGGTAAAAATTAGGACGAGCATTTCAATCATTATCCAACTAAAACTTGGCGATACTTTCCGTTTCATAGTTAACCACAATCTTCGTCATATCAATCAGATTGAAAGGATATTAGCTCAACAAAAATGATGAAGGGGGGCTCTAATATGAAGCATTGATAAATTAAAAGTGAATTGAGTGCCTTTTAACTATCAAAAAATGAAAATATTTCAATATTTATTCACAATTTATTTTCATATTTGTGCGTTACATTCAAAACCTTTTTTAGTAAATGAAATTCTTGCCGAAAAATAGATATTCCTTACTTTTTTCTTTTGTTGCATTATACTTGCTACTCTCCTTTTTGGTCAGGTTAGCACTGCTGCTAATCTCATTTGGTGATGCGAGCTTCAGCTTTTTGGATATCATTAGAGCATTTGGAATCGGATTTATATTTGACCTGTCCGTAAGTCTTTCATTTGTATTCATTTATAACCTTTATTTATTATTTATTCCTCAAAAATGGGTAGGTTCAAAATTTGACAAAATCTTCACCTATTTTTATCTTACTTTGGTTTTGGTTATCATGTTTTTTAGTTTGATGGCCGAATTTCCCTTTTGGGAAGAATTTGGGGTGCGATTCAACTTTATAGCGGTTGATTATTTAGTGTACACCTACGAAGTATTTTCTAACATCAATGAGTCTTATCCGATACCTGTTATTGTTCTTGCCTTGGCAACCTTGATTGCTTCTTCTTTATTTCTTTTCAAAAAGAATGGCGCTTTTAGTAACACATTTAACTCAAAAATGCCTATTAATAATCGCTTGTTAATTTCTGTTTCTCTTTTGATTTCAAGCATTTTAATGGTTACCTTCTTGCACAATTCTTTAGCGGAATTCAGTATGAATTCAGTAGTTAATGAAGTTGGTAAAAATGGGGTATTCTCCTTCTTTAGAGCCTATCGTTCTAATGAATTAGAGTATGACAAGTTCTATAAAAAACTCCCAGAAAAAGAAGCGTATAGTATTGTTAAACAAGAACTTTTACAGGACAACCAAAGTTATACTTCAAATCAGTTGGATAACATTTTGAGACAGACAAACGGTTCTCAAGAACTTCTCCCTAATATTGTGATAGTGGTGATTGAGAGCTTCAGTGGTGAATTTATTTCAGCTTTTGGAAACAAAGACCACATAACTCCTAACTATGACCAATTGGCTGAAAACAGTATATTTTTCACTAATCTTTATGCCACTGGAACCAGAACTGTGAGAGGAATGGAAGCTTTGACCTTATCCGTCCCTCCGACTCCCGGAAATAGCATTGTAAGACGACCAGAAAATCAAAATCTTTTTTCCGTTGCAACCATCCTTAAAGAAAAAAACTATCAACCTTACTTTATTTATGGTGGTGATGGTTATTTTGACAATATGAACAGTTTCTTTGGGGGGGCAAGGATTTGACATCGTTGATAGAGACCGCGGAAATCTATTATCTGACAATATTAAAACCCACCGATATAATATTCCTGATAACAAGGTAAGTTTTGAAAACGCTTGGGGAATCTGCGATGAAGACATTTACAAGCAATCGTTGAAGTATGCTGATAAAAGCAACAAGCAAAAGAAGCCCTTTTTTCAGTTCATTATGACTACTTCTAATCACAGACCTTATACTTTCCCAGAAGGCAAAATTGACCTTCCTCAAGGCGACCGAAATGCTGCTGTAAAATATACCGATTATGCGCTAGGAAAATTTATTACAGAAGCAAAGAAGAAGCCATGGTTTCAAAACACAGTTTTTGTCATTGTAGCTGACCATTGCGCAAGTAGTGCTGGAAAATGGGAACTCAATATCAAAAACCACCATATTCCTGCGGTGATTTACAATCTTAATAACCCGCCTCAAAAAATTGATAGATTAACCTCTCAAATTGATGTGCTCCCTACTCTATTTGGTTATTTGAACTGGAATTATGACACTGCTCTGTACGGAAAAGACATTAATAAGACCAAAGTTGGTGACGAAAGAGCATTTGTAGGAAATTATAGAACTTTAGGACTTCTAAAAGGGGATATTTTCACGCAAATTGATGACAGAAAACGCGCACTACAATTTAAAGTGACTGGTTCCGAAAGCACTTTGACCCCAATCAAAACTCCAAACCAATCTTTGATCAACGAAACAGTTTCCTACTACCAAACTGCAAGCGAAAGATTCAAAAATGGAAAAATGAAGACGAAATAAAAAAGGCTGTATTAGTAAGCTGATTTTGCTTCAATTAGTTCTTTAGAATTTTAATCGAAGCAACTTTTTAGAGTCTTAAAATTTTTCTTACCCAGGCTGGAACAAAGTACATTCCCATCAGACAAGTCACCATAATCGGTGCATAAGAATGTGCAATATAACTTGTGAGAATATGCCAAACTAGAAAGAATGATAACCCGAAAATATATAAAAGCAACAGAAATTTGGTTGCTTTTTCATTTTTTCTAAATAAGTACGCTATAAGCGTTACAGAACCTAATTGCGCCAACGAAGATAGAACAAAATATTCCGGATGGATAATCACTCTTTCGGCATTGGTCACACTAGCTATTTGCATCCAATTTGGAATCTTGTACGCATTATCAATGTACCATTGAAAAAAGCTGATGCTTTCCTCAACCTGATGAAGCGCATGCATTCCCATAATCGGCGCCCACAAATTCAAGTACTTGTTCATCTTCAAAATATTAGCTTTACCAATTAAATTCCAATAACTTAAAGATACAACAAGAAATTGAAATAGAAAAGAAGAAATTGAATTTTGCTAGATTGAATCATCACCTTATTTGAAAGTAAAGAAATACCGACAATGCGATTTTGAAAGGTTTCTGCTCACCAATCTTATAGGACAATGTTAGCCCTTTTAACTTTCCTTTATTGCACCTTTTTTATCCAATTTTCAATTTCATAAAAAGTAGTTTCAGAATTTTCAATCCATGGGAAATGTCCAGCTTTATCAACGATTACTAGATCTGAATTGGGTAGAGTCTTTTGTAAATCCTCGGCATATTTGGGAGGATTATTAGTATCATACTTGCCGTTAATAATCAAAATATTGGCTTTAATTTTGGAAAATGATTTTTGGTAATCCAAATACTTTTGCCTTTCTGCAACAGTTTCAACCCAATGAACTCCCTTAACTGCCCTCCTTCTACCAGCTTTTGAAATTTCTTTAACGATAGGAATTACTTTCTCTGCACTTTCTTCATTGTAACACCACCATTTTACAGGTGCGTCTGAGATGTCTTTTCCTATTTCATTAGTACTTGATTGATTTTTAATCATGTAATCCCAATCTTCTAAAACCTGCATAAACCATGGAGACTCTTTTGCTCTTTCGGTTTCAGATTTTTTTCTTCTTTCATATGTTTCCTGTTGATTTCCTATCAAACTTGTTCCTGAAAGTATGAGTCCAGACGTATTTTGCGGATATTTTGAGGCGTATTCTAACGCTATTGCGCTTTGGTCAGAATGTCCAAAAATCCAAATTTTATCGGACTTAAGTTTTCTTCGTAGATTATCTATTTCTAGAACGATATCATCTTGATTGTACCCTTTGACAGTCTTTGGTGATTGAGATTTTCCAGTGCCTCTTGGTTCGTAGTAAACCATGGTGAAATACTTTTCAAGTGGTTTCAAAGTTAATTGATATCCTATTTTTCCAGAATTTAAATGTCCAACTAACATTATCGGCCCTCGTCCTCTTATGGTGTAATTTAATTTTAAGCCTCCAATTTTTTCATAGTGATCACTATTTGGTATCTTTTGAGCACTGAAGAGATTTGAAAAAAGCAAAAGCAAAATGACGACAATAAAAAGTCTGGAGCTTGATATCATATTATCTTCTTTAAGGGTTTTAAAATATGTAGATTTACATACCACTACAAAAGTCAACTTAATTAAAATACTGAAATTACAAAAAAATAGTAAACTATAAATTTAATAGAAAAAATGAATATATATTAAGGTCAGAAAACATCAAAGAACCCAATAAAAACAAAAAAGCAACTTACATTATCTGCAAATTGCTTTTGAAGCGGAGAGAGAGGGATTCGAACCCCCGGACCTGTTACAGTCAACAGTTTTCAAGACTGCCGCAATCGACCACTCTGCCATCTCTCCATGATAACGATGTTCTCGTTTTCAGTGGTGCAAATATAGTACTCTTTCGGTTTTCTGCAAAAAAAAATAAAAATTAATTTTCAACTTTTTCTTCAACCCCTGAAAACCAGCAAATAATATTTTCAATTATTTTAAATTTAGATTCAATCCAAACGAAAATTAGCTCTAAAATCAACCAAAATTCGCCTTTCAACCTCTGGTCAATGTCTAAAAAATCTAAAATTAAAATAAATAATACTCAATTTTTTGTACGAACATCAATTTAACCACAGCGAGTACAAAGTTTATTTTTTATGATTCGCTGTTTTGGTCTAGCAAAAAAGACTTCACTCAGCAATAGTCGCAAATATTTTCGCGATTAAATAAACCTCAAAAGCTCATGTAGCAAGAAGTAATAATAGATTTTACAATTTGGAACCCAATAAAGCCAAACCAAAACCTATTAAAGTACTTAATAAAACATAAATCGTCAGCGTTGCATATTGCTGATTTTGCCAAAGAGCAAGATTCTCTACAGAGAAAGTCGAAAAAGTGGTAAATCCCCCGCAAAATCCAACGATCAATAAAAACCGAAGTGGGTGATCCATTTTCATGAACTGAGTAGCAAGAAGCCCTATTAAAAAGCAGCCCAACATATTAACCACAAATGTCCCCATCGGAAACGAATTATAGGTCCACAATTTTTGGGTATATTGAGAAATCAAATACCGAAAAACGCTTCCAACTCCTCCTCCGATAAAGATATAAAATAGGGTTTTCATAATATTTTAAGAGCCAAATAAAGTAAAAAGAGCCAAGTAAAATGTGAAAAGTAAAAAGATTGAAGTAAAAAGATGCAAGTCATTTTTTTTAACTACATCTTAATCTAAATCTTAATTTCCATTTGACTTGGCTCCTTATTTATCATTAATGTAGTTCGGCTAAATATCTTTCTGCGTCAATCGCAGCCATACAACCAGTTCCAGCTGCAGTAATTGCTTGTCTGTAAGTCTGGTCTTGTACGTCTCCAGCTGCAAAAACTCCTGGAATATTCGTTTTGGTTGATTTTCCTTCGGTCACGATATAACCACTCTCATCAAGTGTAATTTGACCATTGAACAAATCCGTATTTGGTTTGTGTCCAATTGCAATGAAGATTCCTTCTACATCGATTTTTGTGATTTCTTGAGTCTGATTATTGATAGCTACTCCCCTTTCGACTAAGCTATTTTCACCTTCGATAGCGATCAATTCATGATGGAATTTCACCTCAATATTTGGTGTATTCATCACTCGGTGAATCATTGCTTTAGAAGCACGAAACTCGTCTCTTCTCACTAACATGGTCACTTTACGACATAATTTTGCAAGGTAAGTTGCTTCTTCGGCAGCAGTATCTCCCGCTCCAACAACAATCACATCTTTCCCTCTATAGAAAAATCCATCGCAAGTTGCACAGGCAGAAACACCGCCCCCTGCGTATTTTTTCTCATCATCTAGTCCAAGATATTTTGCAGTAGCTCCAGTCGAAATAATCACTGTTTTGGCAAAAATTTGTTTTTCTCCAACCCAGATTTGGTGTACTCCACCTACTTCTTTGGAAAATTCTACTTTGGTCACCAATTCGTAATGGACTTTGGTCTCGAATCTTTCTGCTTGTTTTTGTAACTCCATCATCATTTCTGGTCCAGTAACTCCGTTAGGATATCCTGGGAAGTTTTCAACTTCGGTGGTGGTAGTCAATTGTCCTCCTGGTTCGAGTCCAGTGTATAATTCGGGTTTCAAATCTGCTCTTGCCGCATAAATTGCTGCTGTAAATCCAGCAGGTCCAGAACCAATAATTACACAGTCTAAAATATTGTCCATACAAGTTTTATTTTTTAATCGTTTATTCTAATTTTTTAAGAGCTCAAAAATCGGAAATTAATTTGAGTTATTATTTTTTATTATGATGAATTTTGTCAATGAGTTAATTTCCAAAAATTATCCTCCACCGCAACCGCCGCATCCTCCACCACAACTGGAGCCACATCCTCCGCCCCCTCCGCAAGAACCACCAGAACCTGATGCAGCTTCATGGCTTTCTTTGCGATAATCATTAAAAGCCAATCCGTATTCGTGCACTAAAATGCCACTTCCAAATATAAAAAAGCTCCAATGCAGGTCATTATTGGCCAATCCCTTTTTGGAACACTCTTGTCCTTCAAAATACTTAGAGATAAAAGTGGTGGACATATATTTTTCAATATATTTTAAATATTTAATTGAAACAAAAACCATCACTAATACTGTTAAAAGTATGAAGAGAATAGGTTTATCTCTGGAAATACCGATAAGTATACGTGACATTCCCAAAATAATGTAAAACACTAAAACTCCCACATTTATCATGAAGATCCGATTGAACAGCTTTGATTTTCTCATATATTTGGACTGCGCATCAATAAAATTGGTGATATTTTCATAACGTGGTTGACCGGCAACTTCAAAAAACAGTCGTCGCAAGGACATCCTGCCTTTGGTTTTCAGAAGATTTAATACTTCAAATTCAAAAGCGTTAGAAGGCTTCGAATGCGGAACAGCCTCTAAATAGGTATCGGTGGAAATTAATATTTTCTTTTCCATAACCAGCTTGTTAACTTGCGAGGAAACCAAATCGTAGGTACTTCCGTATTTGAGGGTGATTAATTCTGAAACATCTAAATTAAAA